>RECR01000054.1 GCA_007693955.1 Gloeocapsa sp. DLM2.Bin57 | reverse complement strand
ACCGTCACGATCTAATAAAAGCAGATCCCGCAATTGATTAGTATCTAACTCTGTTAACCAGTCTTCCCCACTGGTGATGGTTTGTTCGGCTAACTGTTTTTTACTCTCAATCATCTCATGGATACGCTCTTCAAGAGTTCCCGTACAGATAAACTTGTGTACTTGCACATTACGAGTTTGTCCCAGACGAAAAGCGCGATCGGTAGCTTGATTTTCTACTGCAGGATTCCACCAGCGATCGATATGGAAAACGTGATTAGCGCGAGTCAGATTTAATCCTGTTCCTCCTGCTTTGAGAGAGAGAATAAAAATAGAGGGTGCATTGGGGTCATTTTGAAAGCGATCGATCATCTCTTGGCGTTGATTACGACGTGTTGCACCATAGAGAAATAAGACTTCTGTTTTAAACTTGTGAGTTAAATAGGCTTGTAAGAGTTTACCCCATTCGGAAAATTGAGTAAAGATTAAAGCGCGATCGCCACTAACGATCAACTCATCTAACATCTCTTCTAAGCGTAAGAGTTTACCAGAGCGTTGACTACTATCTAAACTTTTGGCTTTTAAAAAATGAGCAGGATGATTACAGATTTGTTTTAAATGTAATAACAAGGTTAAAATAGTGGCGCGACGTTGAATCCCGTCAAGTTCATCAATAGTTTCTAAAGACTCATCAACGAGCTTCTGATAGAGTTGAGCTTGTTCAACAGACAAACCACAGAAAACGTTCATTTCTTGTTTTTCAGGTAAATCTTGACTAATTTCTGGTTCAGTTTTCAAGCGACGGAGAATAAAGGGAGAAATAAGCGATCGCAAAGCAATTAAAGACTGATTATCACCGTGTTTTTCAATAGGGATAGCAAAGCGACTTTGGAAGAATTGACGATTTCCCAACCAACCAGGATTAATAAAATCAATAATTGACCAAAGTTCCCCTAAGCGGTTTTCCACGGGAGTTCCGGTTAAAGCGAGACGAAAATCTGTCTTTAACTGACGCGCAGCTTGAGATTGTTTAGCGCTAGGATTTTTAATATTTTGGGCTTCATCGAGAGCGACAATTTGCCATTCTACACTTTGAAGAGTAGTTAAATCGCGATATAACAGAGAATAGCTAGTGACAACTAAATCAAACTTAGCTACCTTTTTACTAAACTCTTTACCTTGATAACGTTTATCACCGTGATGCACTAAAACCTTAAGAGTTGGAGCAAATTTATCAGCTTCCCTTTCCCAATTATTGAGTACAGAAGTTGGACAAACAACTAAACTAGGTTTAACTAAATGTTGTTGAGATTGTAAATGTAATAAAAAAGCGAGCAATTGAGGAGTTTTCCCCAACCCCATGTCATCAGCTAAACAAGCGCCAAAACCCCAACGATCTAAAAACGCTAACCAACTCACCCCACGTAATTGATAGGAGCGTAATTGTCCTTGAAAAGTTTCTGGTTGGGGGATAATAGTTAAGGCTTGATTATTATTGATATAGTCGAGCAGTTCTTGGAGAATACCCTGAGCTTCAAACTTCACTACTGGTAATTTAGCTAATACTTTTTCTACTCCTGTGCTCAATCGTATTCCATCTTCTACTGATAAATTTAGGGGTTGTTGAGACTGACGAAAGATAGCTTGAGCTGCTTGTACATCAGAGGGTTGTAATGCTAACCATTGATCATTAACTTTTACTAGAGGAGATTGAGCAGCTAATAATTGTTTAAACTCTGTTTCAGAGATAACCTGCTCTCCCACTGTTATAGCTAATTGATAATCAAGTAAGCTTTTTAAACCAAGACGTTGTCCAGATTTTTCTGTCAAGGTAGCGCTAATTTTTACTCCTAAACGTCGTTGATGAGTATCTGAAGCTAAACCATCAGGGAGAATGACTCCTAAACCATTATTTTGTAATTCTTGAGCTAAACCACGGATAAACTGGTAAACCTCTATATCCGACAAGATACAGTTATGGGGTTGTTTTGCTTCTAAACTACTAGCAATGGGGGGATAGAGACGAGAAGCTAATCCTAACCCTTTGAGTAAAGTTTCTTGGGGTTGTGTAATGGTTCGTCCTTGATATACTAATTCAGAGACGGGATTTTGCCAAATAGTTGCCGCATCTAGGAGTAATTCTGGCGCATCTAAAGCTTGAAGGTTATATTGTAATTGCCAATCCGACTCAATATCTGTAGGAGGTGTTAAGACTAAACAGAGACGAAACTGATTTTCTCCGAGTTGATAGTCGGGGTTGATAACGATGTATTCTTGTCGAGGTAAAATCCAGTTATTGAGGGAAGTTTCGATACGTTTTAATTCTTGAGAAGGTGCGGTTAATTTAGTTTTGACGGGTTGAGAGAGGGTATGTAACCATTTTTGCAAGGTAGATGCTTTAGCAGAAAGGGGGGGAGAATCAAGGTAATTACGAATCTGTTGATCAACTATCGCGCTTAAAACGCTTAATAGTAAATATTGAGCTGAGTATGACTGATTAGGTTGATATTGAGTACATACTAAAGGCATTAAGCGAGTAAACTTAACTAAACGAGCTTGATCTAGACTATTATCTAGAAGTAGTCGCCAGTGAGTTTGGGCTGTTGTTTCTGTAGCTAAGGTTAGATGTGGAATAAATTTTCCTCTCGCTAATAAATCCAGACTCCAGCGATAAATATGACACCAGAAGCGGATGTCATCGCCATATTCTTGCTGCTCTTGGGGTAGGGAAGTAAGGGGAATAGAGGCTAACCAAGGGAGCGCCTCGGTTATGGTGAGGTTAAATCCCTGAATACACCAAGGTTGAAGAGTAAGATTATGGTTAGTTGTGGTTAATTGTTGGGATAATAGGGGTAATTGTTCAGATTTACTCGGTAAAGAAATAATTTGATTTTGCCAATCTAGGTTATTGCTGGTATTGAGATGATTTAAATATTCTTGAAGGGTTTCTTGGTGTACTAGGTAGGGATGTAGGGGGATATTATCTTCTGTTGGTACTACCTGAGAGCGCCAAGTTTCACCCCAAAGAAAAAAAGAACAAGATTCTGTGGCTAACAGCCAACTTCCATGTAGAGTAGGCATTAATAACTATGCGTGTAAAAATATGTGGTATTACTAAATTAAAACAGGCTCAAGGGATTACCTCCCTTGGGGTTGATACCCTAGGGTTTATTTGTTTTCCTGCTTCTCCTCGTTATCTTAACCCAAATGAGATTAATTTGATTATTCAGAGTTTATCGGAAAATGTACAAACTATTGGGGTGTTTGTCAATGAATCTGTAGAAGTAATTCAGGAGATTGTGATTAATACTGGTTTGACAGGGGTACAATTACATGGTCAGGAATCAGTAGAGTTTTGTCTTAGTTTAAGGGAATTATTACCAGGTAAGGAAATAATTAAGGCTATCAGGGTTAAAAATACTGATTCTCTAGAAGAAATTCTTGCTTATAGTGATTATGTGGATAGTTTGTTGTTAGACGCTTATGATCCTCATTTACAGGGAGGTACGGGGAAAACCTTAGTATGGCAAGATTTAAGCTCTTTTTGTCCTCCTAAACCTTGGTTATTAGCGGGGGGGTTAACTCCGGAAAATATTGTCTTAGCTTTAACTCAGTTAAAACCCGATGGTATCGATTTATCTAGTGGGGTAGAGCGATCGCCTGGTGATAAGGATTTAGAGAAAGTTGCTCGTCTATGGAAGCAAATCCTGAGTTTAAAGTAGGATTAGAGTTTTGACTGTTGATATTTAATTAAGCTTATTTAACATTTCGCAACAAATCTTTAAGGATTTCTCAGAAAATTGCACGAAAATTGCACAAAAACTCTGATTCAATAACACATAAGTTCACAGAAAGTTATTGAAAACCAATTAGAAAATCAAAGAGTATTTAATCATGGCAATTACTACAGCTGCATCTCGTTTAGGGGTAACAGCTTTCGCTGAAGCACAACCAGTAGAATTACGTCCTTACTGGAGTCAAGAAGAAGCAAAAACAGCGATCCAAGCTGTCTATCGTCAAGTACTCGGTAATGAGCATTTGATGAATTCTGAGAGACTAAAAAGTGCCGAATCACTCTTGTGTAATCGCTCTATTTCGGTACGAGAGTTTGTGAGAATGGTAGCTAAATCTGAGTTGTATAAGTCAAAGTTTTTTTACAATACTTATCATCCTCGCATGATTGAGTTGAATTTTAAACATCTTCTTGGTCGCGCTCCCTATGATGAAAACGAAATTACTGAACATCTGGAGATATATCGTAGTCAGGGATTTGAGGCTGATATCGATTCTTACCTAGATTCAGAGGAGTATCTTGAGAATTTCGGGGAGAATATTGTCCCCTATTACCGTGGTTTTGCTACCCAAAGAGGACAAAAAACTGTAGGGTTTACACGTATGTTCCAGCTTTATCAGGGTTATGCTAATAGCGATCGCGCTCAAAGCAATAGCAATACCTCCCGTTTAACCTATGATTTAGCTCGTAATGTAGCTACTCCCGTGACTAATGCTCAAGTAGGATTAGTGTTAGGAGGAACTACCAACGGTGAGCGTGGGGATTTATATCGAATTCGTGTTACTCAAGGAGCACGAAAACGTAGTCCTCAATTACGAAGTAGTGTTAAGGAATATGTCATTCCTTATGAGAGACTATCCACTACTATGCAAAAATTAAACCAGAGTGGCTGTAAAATTCTCAGCCTAACTCATGCTTAAAAATATTAAGGAGTAAAAATAAGTGGCAGTTACAACAGCAGCATCTCGTTTAGGTGTTTCAGCTTTTGATGAAAGCAATTCCGTAGAATTACGTCCTAATTGGACTAGAGAAGAAGCTCAAACCGCAATACGCGCAGTTTACCGTCAAGTATTGGGTAATGACTATATCATGAAGTCAGAGCGTCTAACTAGCTTAGAATCTCTACTCTGCAATCGTTCTATCACTGTTAAGGATTTTGTCAGAGCTGTAGCTAAATCAGAATTGTATAAGTCTAAATTTCTCTATGGCAACTTCCAAACCAGAGTGATTGAGTTAAATATCAAGCATCTTCTCGGTCGCGCTCCCTATGATGAGTCAGAGGTAATTTATCACCTAGATTTATACCAAAATCAAGGGTTTGAGGCTGATATCGATTCTTATCTAGATTCTGCTGAGTATGACGAGAACTTCGGTGAGAATATCGTTCCCTATTACCGCGGTTTTGCAACTCAGCCTAATCAGAAAACCGTAGGGTTTACACGTATGTTCCAACTTTACCGTGGTTATGCTAATAGCGATCGCGCTCAAATCGCAGGTAAAACCTCTCGTTTAGCGAAAGAATTAGCGATGAATAGCTCTTCTGCTGTGTCAGGACCTTCTGGAAGTAACGATGGTTGGGCTTACCAAGAAGCGGGTAAAGGGACTCCTACTCAAGTATTTGGTAACGCTAATAACGGCGATCGCGTTTATCGCGTTGAGGTAGCTAGTTTGAATTTACCAAGATATCCTAAAGTACGTCGCATTAATCGTGCTTTATTAGTTCCCTATTCCGATTTATCTAATACTTTGCAAAAAATTAATAAAATGGGCGGCAAAGTTGCTAGTATAAGCTTGGCGTAGGATTTAACATCCTTGTTTTTTTAGCTCAATTTAACCTCAATTATTCAGCTATGCTTAACAATTCTTTCAGCATTAGTAAATCTACTTCTCCTTCTAGCAATCGTGTTTTTGTCTATGAGGTAAGCGGATTAAGACAAACCGATCAAAGCGATCGTAATAGCTATCCTATCCGTAATAGTGGTAACGTATTAATCAAAGTTCCCTATAATCGGATGAATGAGGAAATGTTACGTATCAGCCGTTTAGGTGGTAAAATTGTTAATATTCATCCTCTAGAGTCTATTAACGATAATCCTCCCGCGGAAAATTCCGAAAATTAGGATAACTAATTGATTTTAAGACCACTCTATACTTAATAGGTAGAGTGGTTTATAATTCAGGGAATAGGGGAATGAAGAATGAAGAATGTAGAATGGGCATTTGGAATAACCTCTAAAACCGTTCAACCGTTCAACCTTGCTACTTTCTACTTTCTACGAACTTAG
>RECR01000053.1 GCA_007693955.1 Gloeocapsa sp. DLM2.Bin57 | reverse complement strand
TGGCTAGTTGTGGTGGTGTTACTATTTCAACCCTTAAAACTTATATACAGAATCAAGATGAAATAAAATAAATAAGGACGCGATTCATCTCACGCTTATTTGAGAAAATAAAGCTTGAGGCTTCTCGCGGTTAAGCTAAATATATTATCGCTGATTTAGTTATGAAATCTTGGTCAGAGATTAACGAGGATATTTGACAAAACATAGGCAATAGGGGAGTGTAGGGGCGCCGATTGAAAGCGCCCTAGGGAGTTTGGGGTATGGGGAGAACACCTAAAACCTAAAACCTAATCACCTTTTCTCTTTATTAAAAAACAACTTAAGTAAATTTCCTTTCCCTAAATACTGGTCAATTTCTTGGAAAATATTATGGATTAAGAAAACAACTGATACACATGAAGTTATAGCTAAAAAATGACTTAAATTACGAGTATCCAAAAATAATTTTAATCCCGTTTCAATCCCTTTAGTTTCCCTATAGGAATGAAAAAGATTTTCAATAACCAAAATAATTAATACAGCCAGGGTATAGATTGCTGTTTTATAGAGAACACGGATATAACCAGGTGAATCAGAATAACGGTTGAGTAGAGATGTCATATCCATAATAGCCACAGCTTTAGCAGCAACTAAGGCACTAATAATTACTTTAGAAAAAACATAGACATCAACATTATACTCTGCCAAAAAAAGCTTGATTATTAAGAGAATATAACCAAAGCAAATTAAGAAAAATAAAGCAAGAGAGCCAATCTTACTGATTTCATCTTTTAGTTTTTCGATCATAAGGTTTAAAGATTAGTACTGATTGCTTGAACAGGACAAGTGGGGATACATTGTTCACAAACAACACAGCGAAGTTGAAAGAATTTGAGACGAAAAGTATCAGGATCTAATACTAATGCTTGGGTAGGACAAACACCTGTACAAAGTCCACAATCAACACAAGCATCCTCATTAATTCTAATTTCATCTTGGGCGAGAGTAACCTTAATATTTTGCGATCGCATCCATTCAATAGCTGCCTCTAACTCATCGACAACGCCAGATAATTCTAAAACCAAAGTACCTACCTGATTAGGGGTAACCTGTGCGCGAATAATATTAGCGGCGACGTTAAAATCTTTAGCCAAACGATAAGCAACAGGCATTTGAATCAAGCTTTGAGCAAAAGTCAGGGTTACTCTTTTTTTCATAATTTTTGCACCAAATCTTCAAAATCTTGGGCAAATTTAACCAAAGCGCGATTAGTGCGACCACCGAGATAAAAGTAATCGCCTTGTTGTAAAGCCCAGATTTGAGCGTGAGAAAAATAACTCATGACTACTCCTGCCATTAACAGGGCAAAACCAGTATAGACGATGGGAACACCTGGATCTGCTTTAATTTGTAAACCTGTAGCGCCGATTAATTCAAGGACTTTGAGATTAACGCCGTTTATTTCCATACTCATACCAGGGCGAATAGCACCAATCAATTGACCATCTACACCATATACTAACATTGTGCCTTGGAGGTCTTTAGTGATTAGGGATACACCCTCACTTAAATCAGGTTTAGTAGGTATCCAAGTTCCCCAGAGACGCCCTTGATTATCGGTATTTAAGGTAGCCATAGGTAGTTGAAAAATGGGGCTATTATTGAGTTGTACTTTTACCCCAGAGATTGACCAATTAGTTTGATAAAAGGTTACCCCATCGTAACGTAGGGGTTTATTAACGTAGATAGTTTCTCGTTTAAGTTCTTCACCTTGATTATCAACTACGGACAAATCAGAGTAAAACTGGTCTATTTCCCCACCAGAGGTATAATCAATCCAGAAGCGATTAACTTTTACTTGCCAATCTTTGGGGATACTGTTATTAGCGAATCTACCCGCAGCAAAGATATTATTGACTTGAAAAGTTTCGCCACTAGGAATCATTTCTTGGGCGAGAAAACCTGTAAAAGCGCCAAAGATTCCCCCTAATAAGACGATGAGGATACCGATATGGACAATAATCGGACCAATGCGCCCTATAATACCCTTACGAGCGTAAAGGGCGTTTTCTGCTTGAAAAATGAGATAACCCTGTTGTTGTAACAGAGGGAGTAAACTATCTAGAGAACCTTTATCTAATTCTACGCTGAGAGCTAATTTTTGAAATTGGCGAGGTTTTTGATAGAATTGCCAATTACGAGCAGCTTTGAGAGCAGGTATTTGACGATTAAAGGTACAAGCAGTCAAACTACTACCAAATAGTAATAACAAAGCGATAAACCACCAAGTAGAATAGACGTGGTCTAATCCTAGTTGTAGGATAACCTTGGCGGTGAGAAAACCAAATAAGGCCGGGTCATCGGGGTAATTACGCTGATAAAATGCTAGGGATTCTCCCTGTTCAATCACTGTACCAGTAATACTGACTATAGCGATCGCCAACAAAAGGATAATAGCTAATTTGAGATCAGCGATCGTTTTAATTAATTGCTTACTCCAATTACGAGGTAGTGTAGTTAAAGCTTGTGATAGAGTCATGAAAAAGATAATTGCAATATAATAATAGGGGCGCTTTGATTTGCGTCCCTAGCTAAAAAATTAAAGCATTTAGTGAGTTAAAACGGGGAGATCCGACCAACGTTTAACCGCTTTCCCAATTACTGCTAACTCAGGTACTAATTGATCAAAAGCCGCGGGAGTAAGAGATTGAGGTCCATCAGATAGAGCTTTAGCTGGGTTAGGGTGTACTTCTATCATCAGAGCATCACAACCTGCAGCTACAGAAGCCATAGCCATAGTAGGCACATATTCTGCCTTACCTGTACCATGACTAGGGTCAATCATAATGGGTAGGTGAGTGAGATTGCGCAGTACAGGAATTACCGCTAAATCCAAAGTGTTACGTGCATACTCTCTGTCAAAAGTACGAATACCTCTTTCACAGAGAATAACATTAGGATTACCAGCAGCCAGGATATATTCAGCCGCCATTAACCATTCATTAATAGTAGCTGACATACCTCTTTTAAGCAGTACAGGTTTATCTTGAGCGCCGACTTTTTTCAGCAAAGAGAAATTTTGCATATTTCTCGCGCCAACTTGCACCACATCTGCTACCTCAGAGATTTTCTCTAAATCAGCGGTATCCATTACTTCTGTAATAATACCTAAACCGCTAGCTTCTCTAGCAGCAGCCAATAAACCGAGTGCGCTTTCACCGTGTCCTTGGAAAGCATAGGGAGAAGTCCGGGGTTTATAAGCACCTCCACGCAGAAAACGTGCGCCTGCAGCTTTTACCCGTTTAGCTGTTTCTACGATCATCTCCTCGTTTTCCACTGAACAAGGACCAGCTACTATAACCACAGGGTGATTTTTACCAAAAGTTACCACACCTGCGGGTGTTGGTACAACCACGTCTGAATATTCACCGTGACGGAATCCTAAACTAGCGCGTTTAAAGGGTTGTTCTACCCTTAACACTGTTTCGATCCAGGGACTAGTTTCTTGTATTTGCAGGGGATCTAAACTCGCGGTTTCCCCTACTAAGCCGATAACTACTTTATGCTTACCGACGATTTTTTCTGGTGTTAATCCCCAATCGCTGAATTCTTGACTAATACGGTTGATTTCAGTCTCAGGAGAACCAACTTTCATCACAACGATCATGTTAAATTCCTCTAGATAGCAAATTGACTGCTGTTACTAGATTAACATTTACTGAGATTAGTTGAATAAAGAGTTAGGTTTTAGGGGTTAGGGGTTATTCCGAATTCTCCCCTCTCTCCCCTCTCTCCCCTCTCTCCCCTCTCCCCCCTCTTCCCTTGTCAAGTAGCGCTATACTATAATCTTGGTGGCTTTTAGATTAGCTAGTATGTATAAAAAAATTTTAGTCTCTATCGATTTATCGGCAATAAATACTCAGGTTTTAGCCCGTGGACTATCTTTAGCTAAAGCGTATCAAGCCGATGTGATGTTATTACACGTTTTGTCACCTGAAGACGAAGATAGTCCTTTAGCTATTCCCCCGAATTTAACCGAAATTTATCCCGCGGTGGGGAATGACTATACTATGGAAACTTGGCGTCAACAGTGGCAAGAATTTGAACAAAAAGGTCTAAAAACTTTGCAAAACTTGGCTCAAGAAGCAACCTCTTCAGGAGTTAAGGTAGAGTATCAACAAGTACCAGGAATCCCTGGGAGAACTATTTGTCGAGTCGCTGAAAAATGGCAAGCTGATTTAATCCTCATTGGTAGAAGAGGACGTACAGCTTTAATGGAACTGTTTTTAGGTAGTGTTAGTAACTATGTCGTCCATCATGCCCAATGTTGTGTCTTGATTGTACAACACAAAGATTAAGTTTTATGTAATATTTCTACATAGGCACAAAAGTAAAGAAAAAAAAAGCTAAAATAAATAGGTACTTTTGTACTAGTTTAACCACTGCCAAGAGTACCTGAATCCCATCATAGGCAATAATTGTTGAGGAATTAATGGCTAGCAGCAGCTTGAGTAACAATCCCGATAAAGAAAAAGCTCTAAATTTAGTACTAAATCAAATTGAGCGCAATTTTGGCAAAGGCGCAATTATGCGTCTAGGGGACGCGGTGCAAATGCGCGTAGAAACCATCCCTAGCGGCGCTTTAACCCTAGATTTAGCCCTAGGTGGTGGTCTCCCGAAAGGTCGTATTATCGAAATTTATGGACCAGAAAGTTCGGGAAAAACCACCCTAGCTTTACACGCGATCGCCGAAGTCCAAAAATCAGGAGGAGTTGCAGCTTTTGTCGATGCTGAACACGCTTTAGATCCTACTTATTCAGAAGCTTTGGGTGTAGATATAGCTAATCTCCTTGTAGCTCAACCAGATACGGGAGAAGCAGCTTTAGAAATAGTCGATCAATTAGTGCGATCGGCAGCTGTGGATTTAGTAGTAATTGACTCGGTAGCAGCTTTAGTACCTCGGGCTGAAATCGAAGGGGAAATGGGTGATACACAAGTAGGTTTACAAGCTCGGTTAATGAGTAAAGCCCTACGTAAAATCGCTGGTAATATCGGTAAATCTGGTTGTACAGTCATTTTTCTCAATCAGTTACGTCAAAAAATTGGTGTAACCTATGGTAACCCAGAAGTCACAACGGGAGGAAACGCCCTTAAATTCTACGCCTCTATCAGACTAGATATCCGTCGCATTCAAACTCTCAAAAAAGGTAACGAGGGTGAATATGGTATCCGCGCTAAAGTTAAAGTAGCTAAAAATAAAGTAGCCCCTCCTTTTCGCATCGCTGAATTTGATATTATCTTTGGACACGGTATCTCTCGGATTGGCTGTTTATTAGATTTAGCGGAAAAAACAGACGTGATTATCCGTAAGGGAGCTTGGTATAGTTATCAAGGTGATAATATCGCTCAAGGTAGAGATAACGCTGTCAATTACCTCGAACAAAATCCCCAAATGGTAGAAGAAGTGGAACAAGAAGTTAAGTCTAAATTAGATATTAATTCCCTAGTTGCTAGTGATAGTGACGATGAGACAGAAGATAACTCCATGGATTTTGCCGAAGACGAAATATAATATCTAGGGCGTTTCTGCGCCCTTTTTTGCTTTAAATCGTTTCTACAAGAATTCTTAAACCGATAGCTATTAAAATTATTCCCCCTGTGATTTCTACTTGATTCTTCCAGAGATGACCAAATTTATGACCTAAAAATACAGCTATTAAACATAGGGAAAAGGTAATTATTCCAATTAACGCTCCCGCTGTTAAGATAGACACTTGTAACAAGGATAAGGTAATCCCCGCAGCTAAAGCGTCTAAACTAGTGGCGATCGCTAAAACTATTAAAACTTGATTATCTAAGGGATTAAATCTCTCTTCCTCTTCATCTTTTTTAATAGCTTCATAGATCATTTTACCCCCTAAAAAGGTTAATAAGCTAAAAGCGATCCAACCTCCGATAGCAGAAATTAACTCTCGAAAACTCAAACCAATCCCCCAACCTGAGATTACCATTCCTGCTTGAAATATACCAAAAAAAAGCGCTATTTTCAAAGCTTTGGACAGTTTGAGGTTACGTATCATTAAACCACTAGTCAAGGCTACCGCGCAAGCATCAGCGGATAAACCTAAACCCAATAACAATATTGTTTCTGATTGCATTTATCTATATTTAAATGTTTTTTGACCTTGATTATAGCACTAATAATTAATCATAATTATTTCATTTTTACTAAAGATGAATAATCTTAATATCCCCCCAATGTAACTGTAAATATTCTGCTACCAAACGACGATGACAATGAAGGGGTAAAGATTCACTACATAATAAACAACTATTAGCTAATGATGAGAGTGATAATTTCGTGGCAATTTGACGCTGAGTTATTAACTTAATAAATTGTTGTTCATAAATAGACCAATCCTTATGGACTTTTTTATAAGCGCTTAAAATCTCTTGATTTGGCGCTAAATCTAGGTTATGTTCATATTGAATATCGGCGATCGCTGCTAAAAAGTATTCTAAATCCTTCTTCTTAGTAAAACCCGCTAATTGGGAGACATTATTTAGCCTAACGTCGATAAGTTTCTGGACTTTATTATTAATTAATAACTGAAAAAAATCTTGGGCTGTTTTTTGAGTAAAACCAATCGTAAATAGATTAATCTTATTTTTCTTTGTAGGCAATTTTTTCACCTTGATTCTGATAAGCTTTTTGCAGTAATTCTTCCTGAAAATGGTCAAATAAACTTAATTGTAAGCTATTTTTCACTAATTTAGTATGTTCTAGTAATCTACTTTCAAAATCCTGATGATTTTCTAGGTTACCGTTACTCAAAATATGCACAATTTCGAGGTTATAAGACTTGAGATGTTGACAAATCAAAATAGCGCGATGACAATTAATGGGGTCTTTTTCTGAACACATAATCGCGGTTTTATTGGTAGCAGCTAAAGTTAATAACTCTTGGATTCCTTGCTTAAACTCTGTTGTTTTAGCTATCTGACTATAAACAGCTTTACCATTAACATAACAATCAGAATTAGTTGGTCTAGCCCCTAATTGTTTGCCCAAAAATACATAATTAATCTGGTGTTGTAATAATTGTTCTTGTAAAGGTTTTTGGCTAAAATGGGGTAAATAACGACTATAGGGATGAGAACGGACATCAGCGATCGCCCTTATATGGTGTTGTTTAAGCAGATTGAGAAATTCAGCTAAACTTAGATTACTGTGTCCAATAGTATAGATTGTATTCATGTTCTTAATTTACCAAATAGAGATAACTCCAGCTACAAGTTTATAACAATATTCGTGATAAGGTTCACCCAAACTAATCGTCAAGAAAATATGTTCTGAATTAAAATTAGGTAAAGATAACTCTTCTACGGGATAATCACCATCAGAGAAATACAGTATTTTTTTGAGAAAAATTGGGTCAGTAACAGCTAAATGATAATGAGATCCTTTGAGATCAAAACTTGCTTTTATTTTACGTTTATCATTGGTAGAAATTTTAAAGCTGAGATTTTCTGGTTTAACGATGACTAAGGATGATTTCAGAGGATTCTTTAATATATGATTATAGGATATTTTATCCTCAAAGCTATTAAAAATATAAGATTTAGGGGTAGCCAGATGTTCGAGAAAACTGGTTAAGCGTTGTTTCTCAGAGAGAGAAGAATATTGGCAACTAGTAACCAAACGCCAAGGTTTATTACTAATTAGCCAATTTTCGGGTTGATGTAACTCGGGTAAAGGTTTGATAAAATCAATTTCCAGTATATCAAATAATCTCGGTTCTTGTTGATGAGGTAATTGATATTCTTCGGCAAACAAAGTACCATGAAGATGAGTAGAAACTGGGCGAATCCATCCTAAACCATCTTGACGTAAACCCGCGATACATCTTCCCTGACATTTATAAGAATTAGCTAGACAAAGTATTTGAAAAGTTGGCATATCCTAACTTCAGCGCTAATAGTATTATTTATATAATATAGCACCACTTGTCTAGGTATATACCTAATCATCATGTTTTACAGTTACAAATCAGGAAAAACCTCCTTAACCGCAGGATGAATCAAAGAGTGATTTTGCACGTTTAAACCCTCATAGAGAGTTTTATCAGTTGTTAAAGCTTCTAAACCCTGGTTAGCCAATTTAACCACATAGGGGAGAGTACTATTATTGAGTGCTTGAGTAGCTGTCCAAGGTACAGCACCAGGCATATTAGGTACTCCAAAATGTACAATGCCTTCTTCTACATAAGTTGGTTTACTGTGGGAGGTTGTTTGCAGGGTTTCTATGCAACCCCCTTGATCTACCGCTACGTCGATAATAACTGAACCTGGGCGCATTTGTTTAACCAATTCACGCTTAACCAAAATAGGTGCGCGACGTCCTAAAATTAAGACTGCACCAATAAGTAAATCAGCATGGGGAACAACTTCTTCAATTTGAGCAGGACTACTGTAGAGTAATTCTACTCTAGAACCAAAGAGATTCTCTAGATAAGCGAGGCGATCGACATTAACGTCCAAGATTTTTACTTGTGCACCCATACCGATCGCCATTTTAGCAGCTTCTGTACCCACGACACCACCACCGAGAATGACTACTGTACCTGGACGTACTCCGGGAAATCCCCCTAAAAGTACTCCACTTCCTCCTTGTTGTTTTTCTAGATATCTCGCGCCAAATTGTACCGCTAGTCTTCCCGCTATGATACTCATTGGTGTCAGTAATGGTAATCTGCGGTCGGGTAGAGTCACGGTTTCATAGGCGATCGCCGTTACTCCCGATTTAATTAAATGTTCAGTCAGAGTGCGATCGGCAGCTAAATGAAGGTAAGTAAACAGGATTTGTTCTGAATGTAATCTATCATATTCACTAGGCAAAGGCTCTTTGACTTTAACGATCAATTCTTGAGACCAAACCTCATCTACAGAGACTATTTTTGCACCTGAACTAGCGTATTCTGCATCAGGAAACCCTGCGCCTTTACCTGCGTCTGTTTCGATATAGACTTGGTGGTTAAGGTCTGTTAAGACTCTAACGCTACTTGGGGTCAAACCAACGCGGAATTCTTGATCTTTGATTTCTTTGGGGACACCGATACGCATATTTATCCTTTGGTAAATAGTTTAAAGTAAGTAGATTGGCAAAATTCCTTAATCGGGAAAACTAGATAAGTAAGTGGGTCAATAGTAACAATGATATTGCGGATATCTCGTTGAGCTAAATTGACAATTTGTTTAGCTACCCAATCTGCTGACATCACCCCAATGGGGTTAAGATTGCTTTTAAATGGTCCTAAAATCAATTTACGTATGATACAGGGTGCATCGAGACGACGGAGGGTGACTAAATCTCCCATAGTGCGTTTACTCAATTCATAGAGAGGACTAAAAGCGGGGAGACTTTCAGCTTCTGAGGTATTAATCCAGACTTCCTTAGTCGCTTTATCTTGATTAGTTTTCACCGTAGTCAAAAACAGTTCTAACAGACGCCATCCCGAAAAAGCGTTAACTTCATAGGAACAAGCGATCGCCTCACTATCTCTACTACTATGGACATTAACACCGTGATTAATAATCAGAATATCCACTTTAGTTAAACTAGGTAATAATTCTGCTTCTTGACCTGTTTGCCAGGTGATAGTATTAATTGGTATTTTCCCTTCAGGTGTTTCTATCTCTATTGTCTGTGTTTTGGAAGTCAGAGCGATTACTTTTGCTCCTTTTTGGTGTAGATGTTTAAGTAAAGCTTGTCCTAAAGATCCTGATGCTCCAGTTACCGCGATGGTTTTTCCTTTCAGAGATAGTGCTGTTCCCATTAACTTATCAAATATTGTCAATGTACCACAATAATAGGCTTTTTGGTTATCAAAATGGTGACGCCAATGATAGGGTCGATTAACAAACAAGTTACCAGGTGTAGTCCTAAATTCACCAGGAAGATGAGTAATATCGGTGATTTCATTAGCCCAAGAGATACCGCTACCCCTAGCGATCGCCCCTGCTAAAAAGCTCAAAGTATAGATAGTACCTAACCAACTTACCCAAGCATAGGACCTAGAAAACTGATAAGCTAAGCACACGGGTAATAAACTCAAGCACAACATCACCAGAGACTCAGGGACATCATTATACCATTGTGCTTGACGATAAATTGTCTCATTAATCACCGATAAATCTGGACGAAAAACGCGATGATGCCAATTATGTAATCGGTACAGAGGTTGCCAGTAATGAGAGATAAAATGATAAGTATCTCTGACCAATTCTACCCAGAGAATCGCACCGAGGGCGATCGCTGTAATCGTAATGCCAATTGTGAACATATTATAGGAAATAGCTAAACTCAAAATCATTATATTATGTCAGTTATATTCAAGCTTGAGCAAATTAGTTAGAATAAAGACAAATTTAGCCATTTAAATTAATTATGTCAGAGTACTGGTCAGAAAAAGAGGATAATCAAAGTATAGACTCGATAACTTCGGTGCTATCGGAATGGTCTGACAATATTTTTTTTGATGGTTTAGGGGGTAGAAGAAAAAAAGCCGCCTTTACCGTAATCTTAGTTTCAACAGTAACCATTACCCTTCATCTAATCTCCTGGGGTTATTGGTTAATCCTCCTTTTGAGTGCTATAGTTCTGATGAGACTAGCTAATTTAATTTTAGCTGAACCAGAAGAATTACCCCAACCCCTTGCTGAATCAGAGTTAGCAGCAGCACCCTTTGTATCTCTACTAATTGCCGCTAAAAACGAAGAAGCCGTTATCGCTAATTTAGTTAAGATGTTATTGCAACTCAACTACCCTCAAGATAAATATGAGATTTGGGTAGTGGATGACCAAAGTAGCGATCGCACTGGTTTAATTCTCGACCAAATAGCCCAACAATCCCCACAACTCAAGGTTTTACATCGTCTTCCTGGTGCAGGTGGTGGTAAATCAGGCGCACTCAATCAGGTTTTACCCCGTTGTCGTGGTGAAATTATCGGGGTTTTTGATGCTGATGCACAAGTTTCCCCAGACTTATTACTTTACGTAACATCCATGTTCAAGACAGAGAGTATAGGTGCAGTACAAGTGCGCAAAAGTATCACCAACGCTGAATTTAACTTCTGGACTCAAGGACAAGATACGGAAATGGTCCTAGATAGTTATTTACAACAACAACGCATAGCAGTAGGAGGAATGGGAGAATTAAGAGGTAATGGTCAATTCGTGCGTCGTAGCGCCTTAGAAAGCTGTGGAGGTTGGAACGAAGAAACCATCACCGATGATCTAGATTTAACCATCAGACTACATTTAGAACAATGGGATATTGGTTTTTTACCCTATCCCGCAGTAGGAGAAGAAGGAGTAACTTCAGCGATCGCCCTTTGGCATCAACGTAATAGATGGGCAGAAGGAGGATATCAACGTTATCTGGACTATTGGCGTTTCCTAGCTAGTAAAAGGCTAAGTTTAGCTAAAAAACTCGATTTAATGCTCTTTTTTGGCTTTCAGTATTTATTACCCACAGCAGCCATACCAGATTTAATGATGGTAATTTTACGTCATCGTCCCCCCATTTTTGCACCATTGAGTACTCTACTAATTTCTATGTCTTGTTGGAGTATGTTATGGGGATTGATTCGCATTCGTCGTCAACAACAACCCGTGACTTTCTCCTTTCTAATGGCGATTACTTGGCAAATATATAAAGGGATGATTTATATGTTACATTGGTTAATAGTCATGCCAAGTACTATTATGCGGATGTCAATAAGACCAAAACGTCTCAAATGGGTTAAAACTATCCACCAAGGAATATAGCTAAAAATTAAGAAAATATGTTAAAAATTTAAATAAAGATAAATTAAGCTGTTTCCCTATGAATAGTGCTTTTCTCAATCATCTTCATAAACCTAATCGTCCCGTGTTAGTCTTTGACGGAGCGATGGGAACTTCTATACAATCTCAAAACCTCACAGCAGAAGATTTTGGTGGTCCTGAATACGAAGGGTGTAACGAATATTTAGTACATACTAAACCAGAAGCGATCGCTCAGGTTCATAGGGCATTTTTAGAAGTAGGCGCAGATGTGATTGAAACTGATACATTTGGGGGAACACATCTAGTCTTAGGAGAATACGATCTCGCAGATCAAGCTTATTATCTTAACAAAACAGCAGCTCAATTAGCCAAAAAACTAACAACAGAATACTCTACCCCAGAAAAACCAAGGTTTGTAGCAGGTTCAATGGGTCCGGGAACTAAATTACCTACCCTCGGACATATCGACTTTGATACCCTGAAAAACGCTTATGTAGAACAAGCAAGAGGATTATACGATGGTGGAGTAGATTTATTGCTCGTAGAAACCTGTCAAGATGTTCTGCAAATCAAAGCAGCTTTAAACGCGATTGAAGAAGTCTTCGCCGAAAAAGGCGATCGCCTTCCTTTGATGGTGTCTATCACCATGGAAGTAATGGGAACAATGCTCGTAGGCTCAGAAATTAACGCAGCTTTAGCCATACTTGAACCCTATCCTATCGATATTCTCGGTCTAAACTGCGCCACAGGTCCAGAGCAGATGAAAGAACATATCAAATATCTCTCTGAACACTCTCCCTTTATCGTCTCCTGTATCCCTAACGCAGGATTACCAGAAAACGTAGGCGGACAGGCTCACTACAGATTAACTCCTATGGAGCTACGCATGGCGTTGATGCACTTCATCGAAGACTTAGGAGTACAAGTAATCGGTGGTTGTTGTGGAACAAGACCAGAACATATCGGTCAACTCGTGGAAATGAGTAAAACCCTTACCCCCAAACAACGCCATTATCACTACGAACCAGCAGCAGCATCGATTTATACCACCCAAAATTATCTTCAAGATAACTCCTTCCTGATCATCGGAGAAAGACTCAACGCTAGTGGTTCAAAAAAATGTCGTGACCTTCTTAACGCCGAAGATTGGGATGGTTTAGTCTCCCTAGCTAAAGCCCAAGTCAAAGAAGGTGCTCATATCCTTGACGTCAACGTAGATTACGTAGGACGGGATGGAGAAAAAGATATGCACGAGTTAGCCTCAAAGTTGGTTAATAACGTGACCTTACCCTTGATGCTAGACTCCACAGAATGGCAAAAAATGGCAGCAGGGTTGAAAGTAGCAGGGGGGAAATGTATCCTTAATTCTACCAACTACGAAGATGGAGAGCCACGCTTCTATAAAGTCTTAGAATTAGCTAAACAATTCGGCGCAGGTATCGTCGTAGGAACGATTGACGAAGAAGGAATGGCTCGTACAGCCGAGAAAAAATTTGAGATTGCTAAACGAGCTTATGAAGCAGCTACAGCCTACGGAATACCAGGACACGAGGTGTTTTTTGACCCACTAGCTTTACCAATCTCCACAGGGATAGAAGAAGATAGAGAAAACGGCAAAGCAACCATCGAAGCGATCGCTAAAATCAGAAAAGAATTACCCGACTGTCATATTGTTTTGGGTGTTTCTAACATCTCCTTCGGTTTAAACCCGGCGGCCCGTCAAGTACTTAACTCAATATTTCTTTACGAAGCAATGCAGGTAGGAATGGACGCAGCGATCGTCAGCGCTAATAAAATCCTTCCTGTAGCTAAAATAGAACCAGAACATCAACAAATTTGTCGAGATTTAATCTACGATCGCCGTAAATTTGAAGGTGATATCTGTGTTTATGACCCCCTAACCAAACTAACAGAAGTATTCGCAGGTAAAACCACTAAACGAGATAAATCCGGAGACGAACATTTACCCCTAGAAGAAAAACTAACACGACACATTATCGATGGGGAACGTCAAGGACTAGAAGATAACCTTGCCAAAGCTTTAGAACAATATCCACCCCTAGATATTATTAACGTTTTCCTCCTCGATGGGATGAAAGTAGTCGGGGAATTATTCGGCTCAGGACAAATGCAATTACCCTTTGTACTGCAATCAGCCCAAACTATGAAAGCAGCGGTAGCTTATCTAGAACCTTTCATGGAGAAAAAAGCTGATAATAGTAGTAAGGGTAAATTTATCATCGCTACGGTTAAAGGAGACGTTCACGATATCGGTAAAAACCTCGTAGATATCATTCTCAGTAATAATGGTTACGAAGTAATTAACCTTGGTATCAAACAACCCGTAGAAAATATTATTCAAGCTTACGAAGAACATGGGGCTGACTGTATCGCTATGAGTGGACTTTTGGTTAAATCCACAGCCTTTATGAAAGAAAACCTCGCAGTCTTCAACGAACGGGGTATCACTGTACCAGTTATCCTCGGTGGTGCTGCTTTAACCCCTAAATTCGTTTACGAAGACTGTCGTAAAACCTATAAAGGTCAAGTCATCTACGGTAAAGACGCCTTCAGTGACCTACACTTTATGGATAAATTAATGCCAGCTAAACATGAGAGTCAATGGTCAGATTCAGAAGGATTCCTCGGAGAATACGCGATTAATAACGCTAGACAATTAGTAGAAGAAGATCAAACCGAAGACTCAACCACTACTACCTCAGAGTCATCTACAGAGACAGTAATAGATACCAAACGTTCTGAAGCAGTAGAGGTAGATATACCACGTCCTACACCGCCATTTTGGGGAACAAAGGTACTATCTCCTGCTGATTTCGATTTAAAGGAGATTTTCTGGTATCTAGACTTACAAGCTTTAATCGCAGGTCAATGGCAATTCCGTAAACCCAAGGAACAATCACGCGCAGAATACGATCAATTCCTCGCCGACAAGGTTTACCCCCTTTTAGAGGATTGGAAACAAAGAGTTGTCGCTGAAAATATTCTTCATCCTACGGTTATTTATGGTTATTTTCCCTGTCAATCTGAGGGTAACTCTCTGTTGATCTATGAACCTGAAATAGTCCAAAATAAAGGTTTTTCAGCAGATTTAGAACCAATCGCCGTCTTTACCTTCCCCAGACAAAAATCGGGACGTCGTCTCTGTATCGCTGACTTTTTTGCACCTAAAGAAAGTGGTCTAGTGGATGTCTTCCCTATGCAAGCAGTAACCGTAGGAGAAGTAGCCACAGAATACGCTCAAAAACTCTTTGCAGCTAATGAGTATAGCGATTATCTCTACTATCACGGTATGGCGGTACAAACCGCAGAAGCTTTAGCAGAATGGACACACTCCCTTATCCGTCGAGAGTTGGGCTTCGTGGCTAATGAACCAGATAATATCAAGGATATGCTACAGCAACGCTACCAAGGCTCGCGCTATAGCTTCGGTTACCCCGCTTGTCCAAATATTCAGGATCAATATCGTCAGTTAGAGTTGTTAGGCTGCGATCGCATTAATATGTACATGGATGAAAGTGAGCAAATCTATCCCGAACAATCTACCACAGCGATTATTACTTATCATCCCGCAGCTAAGTATTTTACAGCTTAGCAATCAATTGGACACTCCCCATCCTTTTAGGGTGGGGATTCAAAGGTTCAATGAAGTGACTTGCTCTGACAGAATTGCTTCAACCAGAGTAGGGGTCTCCTCTCCCCAAGCGTTAGTTCCGATGTGCCCCACCGTACTTAATCCTCTTTGTAATATATTGATAGCAGCGTTTTCATCACGATCAGCGATATATTTACAATGAGGACATTTATGAGTTCTAGTAGATAGACTTTTTTCTACCTTTTCTCCACAATTAGAACAGTTTTGGCTTGTAAAATGTGGCATCATTGCTACAGTTATTTTACCAAACTTAGTCCCAAAATATTCTAACCAAACTCTAAATTGATACCATCCTGCATCATTAATAGATTTAGCTAGTTTATGATTTCTAACCAGATTACGCACTTTTAAATCTTCATAGGCTACCAAATCATTAGACAGGATTACGCAGCGCGCTAGTCTTTTTGCGTGCTCTTTACGTTGCCTACTTACTTTTATAGGTCATATTTGTTAACACCTTTATTATCCATCCAGTAACGTAAACACTTGTTTTGGATGAATTGACCTATAGGAATAGCTTCGTCAATAGCTTTATATTGGCTAGGTTTGGCTAAAGAGTTTGAACTCGTCAACTATCATCTTATGCTTGACCTTTAGCTTAAACCAGTCTAACATAGATTAATGAAAAAGTAAAGCCCTCTGCCAAGGAGGGGGTTTTAAACCCATTTTTCTGATAATTATCCGCTTAGGTAGTGTAGCACTAATTCTCACTGGCAGTTACTATATGTTTACTGGTACACAATGGTTTTTAGGGGGTTTCTAACTCACCATCGGGAGGAATACCCTCGATCGCTATTAATGACTGCATTACTTCTCCCACGATTGGCGCTGCTACTGTACTACCAAAAGTGTTATGTCCCTTGGGTTCATCTACCACCGCTAAAACTACATATCGAGGTGAACTAACGGGTATAATCCCCACAAAACTAGTAATTTTTGCACTAAGATCATAACCTCCGCGTACGGCTTTTTGAGAAGTACCTGTTTTCCCAGCGATGCGATAACCTGGTACTTGTGCTGCAAAGCCACTACCTTCTTCTACCACACTTTCCATCATTTTTAAGACAGCTTGAGTGGTTGTAGGAGAAAAAATCCGTTTCTCATTATAGTTAGGTTGCCAATGTAAGTTACCCTGACTATCTACTAAACCATTAACCACTCTAGGGGTAACCATCACACCATTATTAGCTAAAATCCCATTTAATTGTAATAATTTTAAGGGAGTTAGAGACAAACCTTGACCAAAAGAAGCGGTAGCTGGTTCGATTTCGTGACTAAAAAACTCTACTTCTGGTTTAAGATGTCCTGGTGTATCTCCGGGTAAACCTACCCCTACATTAGTTTTTAAGCCTAAATTTTCTAGTTGTCTATAAAAATCTTGGGGGGGGATACGTTTCATGATTTCGATCATACCCACATTACTAGATTTTTCGAGAATCTCGGTGATACTGAGAATACCATTAGCCCCTTTTTCTTGATAGTCATGGTTTCTTACTTCCCAAACATCTATTTCGAGTTTACCTGCATCGTATATCCTCGTATCAGGTTGAATGACTCCCATTTCTAGGGCGATCGCCACATTAATTGATTTAAAGGTTGAACCAGGTTCATATAAATCTGTAACAGCCCAATTTCTGAATAATTCTACGGGATATTTACTATAATTATTAGGATCGTAAGTTGGTTCAGACACCATAGCCAATAGTGCTCCATTTTGAGCATCCATTACTAATACTGTCCCTCTTTTAGCATTATAACGTCTTATTTGTTTTTGTAGGGCTGTTCTGGCTACTTTTTGTAACCCTAAATCTATGGTTAATTGTAACCTTAAATCATCAACTGTTAAGAAATTTGCGGGTATTTCTGCAGGAATAATATAACCTTCTCCTGTTCTTCTAACCGTCAATCTATCAGGAGCAATATTACTGCTAATAATTCGTTGTTGACTATTTTCTATTCCCGCTTGTCCTTGATGTGCTCTATCAACGTAACCTACAACTTCAGCTATGGTATTTCCCTGGGGATAAAACCTTCTATATTCTTGATTTAAATCAATTCCATTCAATCTCAAAGCTTTGAGATCTTCCGCTACATGTTCAGGTAAATTATCTACTAATTTAATACCTGTTGGTCTGGTTTGGAATTTTTCTACTAATTCACTAGGAGTTTGTTCAGGAAGAATAGTCGCTATTTTTTCGGCAACTTCTTCAGGAGTTTCGCTAAAATATTTAGGATGAATATATAAGGTATAGTGCAACTCATCTGTTGCTAAAACATTATTATTTCTATCAACTATTTGTCTTCTAGGAGTATAAGGAGTTAAAGAGGTTAATTGTTGTTGTTTAGCTTTTGTGGCTAATTCTTCTCCTTGTATAATTTGTAAATAATATAACCTCACCCCAAGTAAGACAATAGCTACGAGCAATATACCCCAAACTAGTCTTAATCTGAGTGGATAAGTTCTTTTTGCTACAGATTTTTTTATTCGTTTGGGAGGATGATTAGAAACTAATCTTAGTTTTCTTGACTTGTGATGAGATTTTTTCAAATAACTCATAGATTAATACGCTAAAGGAGAATCTTTAATGATTGTCATATCCACAGGATTAGACTGTTGAGTGATTGACTCTGGATTATTTTCTAGAGGAGAAATAGATAAAAATAAGGCTTGTTCTGGTGTAGGATAGACTAAACTATTATTTTGGCTTTCTTTTTGTCGGAGTAGTTCACTTCTTTGAATTTCATTAGTAGTAGTTAGCTGACGTTCTTGACGTTGTAGAGTCGTCAGCCTTCTATACTCTGTGTTCCACTTTTCCGGAATTCTCACGGTTAAACCAAATATAGCTAAAGCTGCGGTAACTAATAGTAAAGAGCAAATAGAGGAACTTTTCTGTAAAAATATTAATAATTTTAGCTCAAGGGGTAACTGTTTCGGTTGGGAAATGGTTTTAACTTTTTGATTCTTTCTGAAATCAACTACGATTACTGATTTATCCCGAGATTTCTGTTGACGCAGATTAGACATACTCATTAACTAATTAGTGATTTGGAGTCGATTATAACAGATCCCTTGAGTAAACAAGTAATCAAATCAAGGTAAATTATCTTTTGGATAGATCCTAATCCTCGCTAAATAATCCAAAGCTTTCCGATAATTTCAGATTTTTGCAGACCAAAGATAAATGTAATAATAGTATCAATTATATCTTGATGACCTAGTTGTTTTGGTAATCGTCAAACAGTAATTCCTAAATATTCTGAAGGTTTAAAGGGAATCGGATTGCTCAAATCTAAATCTAGAGTTAGTAAACATCTTTTATAAGTAATCTCTGTTACCTAGGATTAATTAGGCGATCGCCAAGAAATAATTAACCTGTAGAACTTACTTTAATTATCTTTACGTATAATCGTTTCTAAGTAATGTATATTAATAGTAATTTGCCTAATTAAGAATAACCAGACAACCACAACCAACTATGTCAGAAACAGAAAATATGACTGCAACTCAAGAGATAGTCAAAGCAAATAACAGCTTTGGATTTGATGTATTCTCTTTACTCTGGAAATATAACCAACAGGAGAATATTTTTATCTCCCCTTCTAGTATGAGTTTCGCTCTCTCAATGCTCTATAATGGTGCTACAGGAGAAACCGCTAGAGAGATGAGAGAGGTTTTACATACTAAGGATTTAGACTTAGAGATGATCAATCGCCAAAATCAAACAATCAGGGATATTCTAACAGATATTGATCCTCAAGTGCAACTAGCGATCGCCAATTCTTTATGGTTAAAAAAAGATTTCAGTTTTCAAGCAGAATTTTTAAGTAATAATCAAACCTTTTATAACGCTCAAATCAGCGAATTAGACTTTAGTAGTCCAGAAGCAGTAGTAACCATTAACAATTGGGTGAATGAGAATACCGCGGGTAAAATTACAAAAATCATTGATGAGATTGACGAAGCAATCGATAGGTTATGTCTGATTAATGCGGTTTATTTTAAAGGAGATTGGACTTATCAATTTAATCCCCAAAAAACAACCGAGAGAGCATTTTACCTTACAAATGGTCAAGAAGTAAGCGTAGAAATGATGTCTCAAAAAAGTCGATTTTATTACTTAGAAACAGAAGATTTTCAAGCAGTCAGTCTCCCTTATGGAGCAACAGAAAATCTGAATATGTATATCTTTCTTCCTTCTGAAGAAAGCAATTTAGGTGAATTCATCGGCTTGTTAAATCTCGAAAACTGGCAACAATGGCTATCCCAAATGCGACCAATAAAAGTAAATCTATATTTACCCAAATTTACAATAGAATATAACAGGGACATGGAAAATATACTCATAGAATTAGGGATGCAACGCGCATTTTTAGAAATACAAGCTGAGTTTGACGCTATGACGAAAGAAGAAGTCTATGTCAACAAAGTTAAACACAAAACCTTTATCGAAGTCAACGAAGAAGGAACAAAAGCAGCTGCAGTTACTGCAATAATAGTGAGTACAGGTTTTACAGAATCTCCCACAATGACGATGAAAGTAAACCGACCCTTTTTCTACGTCATTGGGGAACGTCAGACAGGTACAATAATATTTATGGGTGCAATGCTGAACCCAACAATAGAGTAATTGAAGCGTTGATGAAAGTCGAGATCTTCAGTTGGTTTTAATCTGCTTTTGACCATAATCACGCCAAATTTCCCTGAGTCCTAATGTCCCCGTAAAAAAGGTATATATGGCTAATTTTAAAGGGTTATCAGCTTTATTATAAGTATAAATAAAAGCGATAATAGCTTCAATAAAATGACTTACTAAAGCAATAATAGCTAGCAAAGTTATCACTTTAAAGAAGTAGTAATTATTCAGACTATTATTAACAAAAGAAGTGATGATGATAGCCACAGAAACTAGCATACTAAGAGTAGCGATAATTTTGAGAATTTTCCAGAACATAAATAAGTTAAAATGAAAGAATCTTTTCAAGATATAGCTATGATTAAAAAGACTAAGCCACTAATCATTTTTCTACTATCTCTATTGTTAACTATAGTAGGGATAACCGTACAACCACAACCAACTATGTCAGAAACAGAAAATATGACTGCAACTCAAGAGATAGTCAAAGCAAATAACAGCTTTGGATTTGATGTATTCTCTTTACTCTGGAAATATAACCAACAGGAGAATATTTTTATCTCCCCTTCTAGTATGAGTTTCGCTCTCTCAATGCTCTATAATGGTGCTACAGGAGAAACCGCTAGAGAGATGAGAGAGGTTTTACATACTAGAGATTTGGATCTAGAGACAATCAATAGCCAAAATCAAACAATCAGAGAGATTCTAACAAATATTGATCCTCAAGTGCAACTAGCGATCGCCAATTCTTTATGGTTAAAAGAAGGTTTCAGTTTTCAAGCAGAATTTTTAAACAATAATCAAACCTTTTATAACGCTGAAATTAGCGAATTAGACTTTAGTAGTCAAGAAGCGGTGGTAACCATTAATAATTGGGTGAATGAAAATACAGCGGGTAAAATCAGCGAAATTATTGATAGTATTGACCCTCAAGAGATATTATTTCTGATTAATGCGGTTTATTTCAAAGGAGATTGGACTTATCAATTTAATCCCGAAAATACTAGTCAGAGAGAATTTTACCTCACAGATGCTCAAGAAGTAAGTGTAGAAATGATGTCCCAAATGAGTGATTTTGCTTACTTACAAAACGAATATTTTCAAGCAATTAGTCTCCCCTATGGAGAAACAGAAAATCTGAATATGTATATCTTTCTACCTGTTGAAGGAAGCAATTTAGATGAATTTATTAGCTTATTAAATCTTGAAAATTGGCAACAATGGTTAGCCCAAATGAGACCAATAGAAATAAGTATAAGTTTACCCAAATTTAAAAGAGAATATGAACAAGAAATGGGAGATATACTCAGAGAATTAGGGATGCAACGCGCATTTTCCGCAGAACAAGCCGACTTTGACGCTATGACGACACAACCAGTCCACGTGAGTAACGTTAAACACAAAACCTTTATCGAAGTTAACGAAGAAGGAACAGAAGCAGCAGCGGTAACTTCAATAGGAGTACGTGCCACTTCAGTAGGACCGATAATGGAGGTAAACCGCCCCTTTTTCTACGCCATTGGGGAACGTCAAACAGGTACAATACTCTTTATGGGTACAATGCTGAACCCAACAGTAGAGTAATTGAAGGTAAAAAAGATGGGTTTATTAGGCGATCGCTTTAACAGACTAACCGGAAAAACTCGTTATATGGTGTGTCGCATCTTTCTCCACCTCAGAGGTCAAGAAGTAGCTCCTATACTAGGTGTATTAAATCAGGCTTCACGCTCAGCTATAGCAGCAGAGGGAGATTTAGCAGTATTAGGAGAATGTCTAGTGGAAATTTGCGAAAACTTGTTACAACAAAAGTTATATTGGCAATCAGCAGCCAATGAAGGGGATGTCTTCTGGAATGAAGGAGAAGCCGGAGAATACATCAACGAACTATTTACAGATTCTTCACAGCGTTACTTAGCGGACGCAGATTTTGGAGGAGTAGAGGAAAACGAACTTCTCACACTTCCTGTAACCGAGAATTTAATTGTTATGATCGCAGTAGCGGTAGAAGGAGAAGTAGCGGAACTAGAAACAGACTTAGCGAGTATCTCCGCGATGGAAGACGGGTTAAAAACCTTAATTAACCTCAACTATCAAAACAGATATCGCGCGATTCAAGTTCACTTCTCACCAGCTAAACTAGGAGATGAGTTGACTAGTGAGCAACTAATCTTAAACTTTCCCGAATTAATTCCCTTATAAAATTATGTTTCGTAAAATCATCACCCTATTACTATGCTTAAGTCTAAGCTTGACGACGATCGCCTGTAGTTCAGGACCATCGAATCAAGTACAACAAACTAGTAGTAACAAACCAGCAGTACTCAATAATCAACTCGAAGACGGAAAATACCCCGTTCAACAAGCGAGTTATGACGACGTCGATGGTATTTATACCCTGATGTTGTTAAACACTCCAGCAGGAAAACCCCCTATTTATCAGACAGCTAACTTACAAATGGCGCGTTTAAGCGAAGAAGCGATCGCCAATGGGGAAAAAACCTATCTAGAGATGAATAACAACCAACCAGTGATGTACCTAACGGAAGATTTCAAGATAGAATACTATCACAACGTCGCCGAAACTCAAACCAATCCTCAAACAGGACAACAAGAAACGGTGATAGTACGTCGAGAGTCTAATTTCTGGTCACCCTTTGCAGGTGCATTAGCAGGTCAAGTCGTGGGTAATCTCTTATTTGCACCCCGTTACTACGTTCCACCTGTTTATACACCAGGAAGACCTTTAACAGGTTATGGTGGTGTAGGTACAAGCTTTGATGGAGCAGTCCAGAATTATCAGAGTAATCACAATAGTCCTCCACCAGTAGTCAAGAATCGTCAAGTCTTAAGAACTTCAGGAACAGCCAAACGTACCCCAACTACAACCACAACTAGAACCAATAGCGGAACTAAATCTAGTGGTAGTGGTTTTGGCTCTAGTGATCTTAACACACCTAGAAAAACCAATACCCCAACTAGCACTACTCGTCCCAGAAGTGGTAGTTTTGGTAGTAGTGGTACTAGAAGAGCACCAGTCAGAAGCAGAAGACGTTAATCTTTAAAGTCGCGGAGTGATTTACACCCTCGCGACTAAATCATTTAAAATAATCTAAATAAAATCATCAGACTAAAAGAACCGTGACCCTGACACCAATTTCCCCCACAACTAGCCAAGTTCCCGACGAACTAGGACGCTTTGGACCATACGGCGGTAAATACGTACCTGAAACCCTGATACCAGCTTTAGCAGAGTTAGAAACAGCGCTAAAAACTTATCAACATGACCCCGAATTTCAACACGAATTATGCGAGTTACTAACTGATTACGTAGGGAGACCAAGTCCTCTCTATTTTGCCGAGCGTCTCTCCACCCATTATCAACGTCCCGACGGCTCAGGAGCATTAATCTACCTCAAAAGAGAAGACTTAAATCACACAGGTGCTCATAAAATTAACAACGCTTTAGCTCAAGTCCTCCTGGCTAAACGCATGGGTAAAACACGCATCATCGCTGAAACAGGAGCAGGACAACATGGGGTAGCTACAGCTACAGTCTGTGCTCGTTTTGGGCTAGAGTGCGTCATTTATATGGGTGTTCACGATATGGAACGCCAAAAACTCAACGTCTTTCGGATGAAATTACTCGGCGCAACGGTAGAGCCAGTAGCCGCGGGAACAGGTACTCTCAAAGACGCTACCTCCCAAGCTATTCGCGATTGGGTAACCAATGTAGAACATACCCACTATATCCTTGGCTCAGTAGCAGGACCTCACCCCTATCCCATGATGGTTAGAGATTTTCACGCCATTATTGGTCAAGAAACCCGCAGACAATGTCAAGAAAAATGGGGGGGGTTACCAGATATTCTCCTGGCTTGTATCGGTGGTGGTTCAAACGCTATGGGGTTATTCTCTGAGTTCGTTAATGAATCAACGGTACGCTTAATCGGTGTAGAAGCAGCAGGAGAAGGTGTGGCTTCAGGCAAACACGCAGCTACCCTCACCGCAGGAACTCCAGGAGTTTTACACGGTGCGATGAGTTATCTATTACAAGATAAACAAGGTCAAGTCATAGAGCCTCATTCTATCAGTGCAGGCTTAGATTATCCCGGTGTAGGTCCAGAACATAGTTATCTCAAAGATAGTCACAGAGCAGAATATTACAGTGTGACTGACTCGGAAGCTGTAGCGGCTTTTCAACGGGTAGCTGAGTTAGAGGGAATTATTCCCGCTTTAGAAACCGCTCACGCTTTTGCTTATCTAGAGACTCTTTGTCCTCAATTGACTGGTAATCCCCGCATTATTATTAATTGCTCCGGTAGGGGTGATAAGGATGTACAAACCGTAGCTAAATACCTCGAGCAACAGTGTTAAGGTTTATCTTGCTGATGTTGCTGAGTTGTCAATTGGTTTTTTGGAGTAAACCTCTTTACTCTCAATCCTTTTCAGCTCTAGAATTGTCGGTACATGAACAAGTAAATCAATATCGCGCTTCTTTGGGGTTGAATTCCTTAGAATTAAATGAGGATATCTCTAATGCGGCGAGAGTTCATTCTCAAGACATGGCAGGGGGGATTGTACCTTTTAGTCATGATGGTTTTGAACAACGTGTGGAGGTCATCTCCTCTACTATTCCTTATCGTAGGGTTGCTGAAAATGTGGCTTATAATCAAGGTTATGATGATCCAGTTACCGTAGCTGTAGAGGGTTGGATTGATAGTCCCGGTCATCAGCAAAATATGGTGGGTGATTTTAATCTCACAGGTGTAGGAGTGGCTAAAGATGACGAAGATAAGTATTATTTTACTCAGATATTTATTTTGAAACCCTAAATTATGTCTCTAGCTAACTTGCAAGTTTGTGAACGGGATTTACCCCCCTCTATCCTCTCTTCCTACCTTAACTCCGAAGCGATCGCTATTGATACGGAAACCATGGGCTTAAATCTGGGGCGCGATCGCCTCTGTTTGGTACAATTGTGCGATTCTACTGGTAATGTTACCGCTATTCCCATCGCTATCGGTCAACAAGAAGCACCCAATTTAAAACAATTACTCGAAGCTGAACATATCCTCAAAATCTTTCATTACGCTCGTTTTGACGTAGCTCAATTACGTTATCGTTTAGGTATTGAAACTCAACCTATTTTCTGTACTAAAATTGCTAGTAAACTCGCTCGTACCTACACTTCTAGTCATGGTTTAAAAAGTCTCGTACAAGAATTAGAAGGAGTGGAGTTAGATAAATCTTTGGGAAGTTCCGATTGGGGTAACCCTGATAATCTCTCCCCTGAACAATTACAATACGCAGGTAACGATGTACTCTATTTACATAGTCTTTCCCGTAAATTAACCGCCATGCTTAAACGAGAGGGACGTTGGGAATTAGCACAACAATGCTTTGGGTGTATCCCTGTATTTGTTTCTTTAGATTTAAGGCAGTATAAAGATATCTTTGAACATTAATTTTTATTTAGAAGCTATTTGTGATTTCGGCAAAAGATGAGGATTAAGAAGTAATATGTCAAAAAATGTTCATTCTCTTTCGATTATCGTACATTATTAAACCTCTTGCCAAAATTAAAATTAAAAACTATTAGAGTTTATGTAGTATAGTATAAATTTAGGGAGATGGGGCAAAAACTAACTAAGATATGTGCTCAATAGGGTACCATTAACTGATACATTTACCAAATATTGGTAAATCAAGGTTAATAGACAAGAAAATGAAAGTACTAGTTATTGGTGGTGATGGTTATTGCGGTTGGGCAACCGCGCTACACCTGTCTAACAAAGGATATGAAGTAGGGGTATTAGATAGTTTAGTACGACGTCATTGGGATAATCAACTCGGTGTAGATACGTTGACTCCTATCGCTCCTATTCACACTAGAATTAAAAGATGGCGTGATTTAACGGGTAAATCTATTGATTTGCTAGTTGGCGACATTACAGACTACGGTTTTTTAAGTAAAGCACTACATGAGTTTGAACCAGAAGCGATCGTCCATTTTGGGGAACAACGATCCGCACCTTATTCGATGATTGATCGTGAACACGCGGTTGTAACTCAAGTTAATAATGTTGTTGGTACTCTCAATCTCCTCTACGCGATGAAGTCTGATTTTCCCGATTGTCACCTAGTTAAATTAGGAACAATGGGAGAATACGGGACACCCAATATTGATATCGAGGAAGGATATATCACGATTGAACACAATGGACGTAAAGATACTTTACCCTATCCTAAACAACCAGGTAGTTTTTATCATTTAAGTAAAGTCCACGATAGTCATAATATCCATTTTGCTTGTAAAATTTGGGGTTTAAGAGCTACAGATTTAAACCAAGGGGTAGTCTATGGAGTACTTACCGAAGAAACGGGAATGGATGAATTGCTACTCAACCGGTTAGACTATGATGGTGTCTTTGGTACTGCTTTAAACCGTTTTTGTATCCAAGCGGCGATTGGTCATCCTCTGACAGTATATGGTACAGGTGGACAAACCAGAGCGTTTTTGGATATTCGTGATACCGTACGTTGCGTAGAATTGGCGATCGCTAATCCTGCTGATGTTGGACAATTTCGCGTGTTTAACCAATTTACCGAAGCATTCAGCGTAGGTGATTTAGCCTTAATGGTGCAAAAAGCTGGTTCAGCAATGGGGTTAAAAGTAGAAATCAATAATCTAGACAATCCCCGTGTAGAATTAGAAGAACATTATTTCAACCCCAAAAACACCAAGTTATTAGACTTAGGTTTACAACCCCATTATCTCTCTGATTCCTTACTTGATTCTTTACTCAATTTTGCGGTTAAATACAAGGATCGGGTTGATTTAGAACAAATCCTACCAAAAGTTAGTTGGAGAAGATAATTAACCCCAGGGTTAGGGTTTTCCCTACCCCTCCCTGACAAAGGTAGGTTTTTGACAATCACCTTGTAGTAAAAATAAGACAAATGATAGAAAACAGGCTTTTTGACTTGTAGTATTTAGCTCATCCTCTATTGTTCCTTCCTTCAACAGTCTCGTCTTCACCGAAATGTTAAAAACCTAGCCCTACTTTTTACGATAATTTGTGAATTGCTTATGAAAATCGCCTTATTTACAGAAACCTTTTTACCCAAAGTCGATGGTATAGTTACCAGATTGCGTCATACAGTAGAACACCTGCAAAGACAGGGACACCAAGTTTTACTATTCTCTCCCGAAGGAGGTATCACCGAGTATAAAGGAGCAAAAATTCAGGGAGTTCCCGGAATTCCTTTACCATTGTATCCTGAGTTAAAATTAGCCTTACCACGACCTGCTATTGGTACTGCTTTAGCTGAATTTCAACCAGATTTAATTCACGTAGTTAACCCCGCGGTGTTGGGTTTAGCAGGGTTATACTATGGCAAAACTCTGAATATTCCTTTAGTAGCTTCATATCATACTCATTTACCACAATATTTACAGCACTATGGTTTAGGTGCTCTAGAAGGTTTATTATGGGAATTACTCAAAGCAGGACATAATCAAGCCAGTCTCAATCTCTGTACCTCTAGCGCAATGGTGGAGGAATTAACCAAACACGGTATCGAAAGAGTAGATCTCTGGCAAAAAGGGGTAGATACAGAAATGTTTCAACCACATTTAGCTTCTACCTCCATGCGCGATCGCCTCTCCCAAGGATACCCGGAAGCACCCTTATTACTCTACGTGGGGAGAGTATCCGCAGAAAAAGAAATAGAACAGATTAAACCCGTCTTAGCAGCTATCCCTGGTGCGCGTTTAGCGATTGTAGGTGATGGACCAAACCGAGAAGCTTTAACCGCACATTTTGCTGATACTCCTACTCACTTTGTGGGATATCTCCAGGGGTTAGAATTAGCTTCGGCTTACGCTAGCGCTGATGCTTTTGTTTTCCCTTCTCGCACTGAAACCCTAGGACTAGTGTTATTAGAGGCGATGGCGGCAGGATGTCCTGTAGTAGCTGCTCGTTCTGGAGGGATACCCGATATCGTTACCGATGGGGTAAACGGTTACATGTTTGACCCGAATGACCCAGATGGGGCGATCGCCGCTACCCAGAAATTACTATCTACAGAGACAGAAAGAGAACAAATGCGCGCTCGCGCTCGCGCTGAAGCCCAGCGCTGGAGTTGGTCTGCTGCTACTCGTCAGTTAGTCAATTACTATCAAGATGTCCTCAATAATAATTCTTTTTCTGCTGCTGCTTAGTTATCGTGAAGGTAAATGAGCTAGAGGGTTAACAGGTCCTTGTTGATAGGGATGGATCTCAAAATGTAAATGAGGACCTGTGCTATAGCCAGTGCTACCCATCTCAGCGATTTGTTGACCCTGTTCTACGGTTTGACCTCGACGCACTAAAAGGCGATTATTATGAGCGTAAAGGGTAACGCTGCCGTTATAATGACGAATTTTAACTAAATTACCATAACCATAAGCGTGCCAACCTGCATAGATAACCTCTCCTGAAGCTGCAGCGTGAATAGGTGTACCAATTGGTCCGGCGATATCTATCCCTTGGTGCATTCTTCCCCAGCGCCAACCAAAACCTGAAGTAAATACTCCCTTGGCCGGCCAAATATAACCATCGAATACTTCTAGATTGGGGGGTGTTTCTGGTAAGTATTCTTCGGGAGCAAGTAAGGGAGGTAATTCGGGTATATTGGGTTGACGGGCGACTATTTCCGTTTCTGTTGTTCCTACATCAGAAGGTTGTACACTAGCAATTATCGAGGGTTGTTCTGGTTGTTCACTTTCGTACTGTTTGCGCAGTCTGACTACGTCTTCTCTAAATTTGGCTAAAATTGGTGATATTGGTTCTGCTGTTTTGGTTTCGGTTTTAGTAACACTTACTAACTGTACAGGGGTATTTTCTGGTCTTTGATGTTCTTGTCGTAATCTGATAACCTCCGCTCTTAATCTGGTGAGATGAGGATCTTGAGTTGGGGGTGTAGCTACTTCCGCTGTTGGTTTAGGTGCTTTAGGAATAACTAAACGTTGATTGACTTCGATCAGTTCAGGATTAGAAATTTGATTAATACTAGCTAATTCTTGGGGAGAGACTCGATAACTCGCGGCTATTTCATTGATTGTATCTCCAAATTTAACTATATGTACTGTTTCTTCTGGTAAGTTACTATTTAAATCTATGGTTTTAGGAGGTTTATTGACTTTAACAGTCGTTAAAGAGGTAGTTGTTTGTTTATCTTTTTTGATGAGGTTAAGTGCTTGATTACTAGTATGTCTGGGGTTGACGGGACTAGATTTAAGCTGTTTATCTAAATTAAATCCTTGTGCTTGAACTGGATTTGCTAAAGAGTTGGCTACTACTTGCTCAGGTAATAACGCTGTAGTTGCTCCCATGGAAAGAGCTAAACAAACCATAGCCTTTGAATTACGCGATCCAGTTTGATTTTCTGATACTTGTTTCTGCGATTGTGGCTCTATTCTACGATTATCTCTCATGGCAAACCTCAACTTTTGTATTAATTTAGACAATCAATCCGTGGGATTATTTTTTATAAGGATTTTAACACTAGTCAACAAAATTACAATTAATCTTTAGGGCTTGTTGTAGTAAAGACTGATATTGGCGATCGCCGATCAGATAACTGCCAAACCTTTCGAGATGGGGGTTTTGCATTTGTACATCAAAGAGAAGATAACCGCGTTGGCGCAAATATTCTACCAATTTTACTAAAGCTACCTTAGATCCTTCTGGTATTTGATAAAACATTGATTCACCGATAAAAACACCCCGAATCGCAATACCTAAAACTCCACCTGCTAATTGATCTTGTTCCCAGGTTTCAAAACTATAAGCCCATCCTGCTTGATATAATTGGTAATAAATCTTGATTAATTCTGGAGAAATCCAGGTACTTTCTCGATTAGCACAACCTTCACAAACAGCTAAAAAATCTTGATTAATCCTGACTTGAAACCGTTGTTGATTGATAGCGCGACGTAGAGATTTAGGATAAGTAAACCGAGAATCAAGAGGCATTACAGTACGTCGATTAGTAGAATACCAGCCTAATCTGTCATCATCATCAGCCATTAAAAAATAACCGCAACTATAATTTTGAATAATAGTACTTATATCCATAAATAAAGAGTAAAGTGTATCCTTTTTGCTAAAATTAAGGTTATCTTCAAAATTAACCATATAACGGATCAAGCCATATGACTGTAGCTAGCACAATTCCCGCTTTTTGTCAAGGAATACAATATTTCGGTGAAGCAGGAGCAGAATACCAGAAATACGGCAAAGAAGCGGCGATCAAATTAACAGAGGTGAAAATTGCCTCGCCACAGGAGCAACAAGCTGTCTTTCAAACTTTACTAGCTGCCGATGCACTACGCTATTTAACACTGCAAATAACCGCGAGTAAAGCATCAGGACACCCTGGGGGATTTGCTAGCATCACAGAGGCGATCGCCTCTTTAATTATGTTAGGGCATAAAAATATCCTTACAGAAGTAGGACATCACGCCCCTGGTTTTTATAGTACAATGTTTTTAGATCGTTCTTTGGAGAAAATGGGTATTACAACCGTTAGCCAACTCAGAGAACGTTTTCGGGAAATGCACGGTTTACTAGGACATCTTTCCGGACAGATTCCTGGTTTACTCAACCCAGCAGGACCATTAGGACAAGGGCAACATTTCGCTATGGCAGGAGCTAAACTACATCCTGAAATACTATTCCCTGTAACCATTGGGGATGGAGGACTAGGAGAACCATACATTATGAGTAGTTTTGGTCACTTTCATACCGCCTATCCCCAAGTAACTAATTTCTTACCGATTTTAGTCTGGAATGGTTATAGTCAAGAACATCATAGCATGGTTTCCACTAAAACCAACGCCGAAATGATCGAGTATTGGCGTGGTAATGGTTTTGAAGAGATTATCTTAGTTAACGCTAAAGACTATGACGATACTCAACAACCAGGAGAGTATGTAGATAGTACAGAATTTTCTTTCTCAGCTCGTTTACAATTTACCCAAGCAGTCTTAGAAGCCACTGCTAAAGCAGCAGAATCAGCTTTAAGTGGAAAACTAACAGTACTCATTGTCAAACAACTCAAAGGCGCAGGAGTCCACGCTCGTGGCGCTAAATCCCATAATCTCTACCCTCATCATACCCTAGACAACGCTGAGATTGTGGCAGCCTTAAAAGAGCGAGCTTTACCCGTAGAAGCTTGGCAATTAGTGAGAACTAACTTTGAACGTTCAGGGGGAGGACCTGCAGCGAGTCATGTAGTTACTGAAGCAGAATTACCCTTACCAGAATTAGGAGAACTACCCTTAGTAGAATTCCCCATCGCAGCAGAAAAGAAAGTAGCTACCACCGCTATGGGAGAATTAGTGGCTCACGTTGGTAAACAAGACCCCAACTTTGTTGTCACTAACGCAGATGGTAACGCAGCTTCAGGGATTAACAATATCAATGTCGCCCTTAAAATCGTCCATCCCACGGTAGATGAAGATTATTTTCAAGGTCCTCAAGGTCAAGTGTATGAGCCTCTCAGCGAGGATGCTTGTGCAGGATTAGCAGCAGCTTTAGCTTTATTTGGCTCTCGTAGCTTATGGTGTTCCTATGAATCTTTTGCCATTAATGGGCTACCTATTTGGCAAACCGTCACTCAAGCTATGACTGAATTAAGAAGAACTACGCCAGCCACGGTTACTCTGTTTACAGCAGGAGCTTTAGAACAAGGTCGCAACGGTTGGACTCATCAACGTCCTGAGATTGAGAACTATTTTGCAGCGATGATGCGCAATGGCAATGTCTTCCCCTTATTTCCTTGTGATGCTAATAGTATTCAAGTTTGCTATCAATGGGCTTTAACTCAGAAAAATAAAGGTATTACCATCACCGCTAGTAAATCTCCTCTACCCATATTATCTACTTTTGCTCAAACCGAACAAGCTTTAGAAGAAGGTGGTTTTATTCTGCAAGAAACCGAAGGTAAACAAAAAGTTGTATTTGCGGTCATCGGGGATATGACTTTGACTCCTGTATTAGCAGCAGCAGAGCTTCTGCAAAATCAGGGTATTGGTGTACGTATCCTCTCGGTGATTAGTCCTCGTCGTTTTTATCGTCCTAGTGATGTAGATTGGGAACATAGTACTCAAGGTGATGGTCAGTTTTTAGACGATGCAGCCTTTACTAACTTATGCGGTGGAGACGCTCTGATTGGGGTTACAGGTGGTAGTAGCGCGATGCTAGAACCAATTATGCTGCGTAGTCAAGCACCTCGTGATGTTTTCGCCTGGAAACGTGGTGAGACAACCGCTAGCGCTGGTCAATTGATGGCTTATAATGGTTTAACCGCAGAAAATTTAGCTAAACGAGCTTTAGAATTGCTTTAAGAGAGTGGGGACGCTTGAGTAAAGCGCCCTACTTGTTAGCCAATACGGGGGAAATATTCTATTTCAGCGTAACCACTAAATAACAGATATTTTCCTTCGGTTTCCAGACGATTAAGACGCATTTTGACACCGTCTAGGTCAAAACGGTCTAAATCTACCATTTCGTTTAAAACTTCACCAAGACTATAGGTAAGAGTTTCTGAGATTGATTGTAACTCAGGTTCAATCCCAACGGGTTCAAAGCGAACATTATTAAACTGGAGACGTCGTCGTTTCAGGATAGCTAGAGTACAACTGAAACTAAGAGGAATTAATCCTTGGGGTAAATTAGCTTTAGCAAAAACTTTGAGTTGATTTTCGGGTAATAACTCTAATTGAACATCCGTAAAAGAAATGGGTTTACCCTCTGAGAGATTATCTAAAGCGGGTATAGACAGATTTTCTAGTCTTTTTCTGACTAATTGCGCTTCGAAAGCTTTATTAATATCTGTTTCGGACAACTTCACCAAGGCGATCGCTTGAGTAGGTTGTTTCAGAGCAATTTTACCCTGGAGTACCGAACTAAAGTCAAGAGATACCGCGTCAGTCTCAAAAGACATTTCTTCGGTACGAAAATCCCGTCTAATGACTAAACCGCTACCACTCATTTTAAAGCTGTCAATACTTCCCTGTAGTAATTTGCTAGAGGGTTGACAGCACACCTGAACATTTACTGCTTCACTTCGAGTAAACAGGTGGCGAATGGTATTTGTAGCAACCGTATTGAGGAGGTTTTCTCCCCAATCTGCACCTTTTTGATGATTAGAACCAATGCCACCAAACATATTTATATACATCGATTGAGCAACGTTTTTTTCTTTGTAACAAAATATTAACAAATTAGCCTAGGGAAATGACCCAAGAACGCATAATTTGGTTAATCTCTTGATGTATTTCATCGTGGGGACAATGACCAGCTTCTAGGTAATATTCCGTTAAATCAGGGTAATATTGGCGGAATTTCGCACCACGACTGCGAGAGTCCATCCAAGGGTCTTTTTCTCCCCATAACATTAACAGGGGGCTGTTCATTTGTTGTAAAAGTACGTCGTTTTTTTCTCCTTGAGGATTTTTGAACACAGCAGCGAATACCTCAGCTGCACCGCGATCGCAAGAAGGACGATAAATAGCTTGTACCAATTCTTCGGTAACCGCTTCTTGATTCCAATAAACCTTTTTCAGAGTCTTACGAATCATATTAGGTTGTCTGAGGTATTGAAAGAGTAAATAACTTCCCCAAGGTTGTAACAAAATAGACCGAGTTAGTTGACCAAACCATGCTTTAATAGGGCTAGACTTACTTACTGCTTGAGTTTCGCTAAATGGTCCGGCGGTATTAATCAAGATTAAACCTTTGACTGCGTCATGATGCTGCGCGGCGACACAGAGAGAGGTATAACCTCCTAGGGAATTACCAGCTAAAACTACGGGTTGTTTAATTACTTCGCTGATAAAGTTATAGAGTTGATCTCGCCATAAATTAGCACTATAGGCGATCGCCGGTTTAGCCGATCTCCCAAAACCCAACAAATCAATTGCCCAAACTTGAAAATCTTTTTGTAACTCTTCTATATTATGACGCCAATGGTCTGTAGAAGCTCCAAAACCATGAACCAGTAACAGAGGAGGTTTTCCGTCTTTATGTTCACCTGCTTGCACATAATAGATAGAGTGTCCAAGCCATTGCCAATAATTACCCGACTGATTTAAAACAGCAGTTTGCATAGATTTGTTAAGTAAACTATTATATCCTTAATATAAGTTTACAATATTTACCTAAAAAAGGGTTCTTGCTCAAAACAGTATCAAACTATAAAATCAAGATAAACAGAAGGAGGCTAATTATGTCATTAGATACTATTGAGAAGCGTTCAACCTCAACCATCAAAAAACACGCTCCCCGTTATCGCGTTTTACTCCACAACGACGACTTTAACAGTATGGAGTACGTTGTGCAAACTCTGATGCAGACTGTCGCAGGTATGACTCAACCTCAAGCTGTCAATATCATGATGGAAGCTCACACCAACGGTACTGCATTAGTAATCACCTGTGAACTAGAACACGCTGAGTTTTACTCAGAAACTTTAATTAATCATGGTTTGACTAGTAGTATCGAACCTGCAGAATAATTAACTTGAAACCTGCATATATCAAAAAAATAGCTTTTTACCCAGCACCAGCTAGGTTAACCCTATTCCTAGTAACTTTGTTGGTGCTGTGGTTACCCTTAGCTGCTCCCCTATACTGGTTATTAGGTAAAGATCCCAATCTAGTTAGTATCCTAACTATGGGATTACTATACCTAATATTTTTGGGGTTGATCCAACAGTGGGGAAAACGAGTTTATAATCATCCTAACCTATTAAAACGTTATGGACTAGTTAATACTCGTCAAAACGCGCAAAACTTTTGTCAAGGATTTACTCTCGGTTTTGTGGTTTGTTTAGGTATCTTTGTTATTCAGGGAGTCTTAGGGTGGCTAAATTGGCAACCTGGTAAGGATAATTTAGCCATAATCACTCTAGAAGGTATCTTAATTGGTATTGCTATTGGTTTTGCCGAAGAATTATTATTTAGGGGTTGGTTACTAGACGAGTTGGAGAGAGACTATACCCCAATTAAGGCGATGTGGTTAAATGGGCTAATCTTTGGGTTGTTACATTTTCTCAAACCCCTTGGGGAGATTATCAGAACTTTACCACAATTACCCGCACTAATAGCCCTAGGTTTAATTTTAGTCCAAACTAAGAGATTGCAACAACAACGTCTCGGAATGGCGATCGGGATACATGGTGGTTTAGTCTCTAGTTATTATCTTCTCAATGTAGGTAAATTAATTAGTTATACTGAAGTTGTTCCCGATTGGGTTACAGGTATTGATGGTAACCCCTTAGCGGGGTTAATGGGGTGGTGTGGATTAGCTGTTTTAGCTTGCTTAGTTATTAGGTTTTAGGTGTTGTTATTCCTATATAATATACCCCATAAGTGCATCTCTTGCCTCATTCTTAATTCTTAATTCGCGCATTTCTCCCTATTCCATATGAATACTACCCGCTTTAACTGAAAGGATTTGAGCAGCTTTTAACCAGTCTTGTTCAAAAGAATTAAGGTGAGTAGTAGTAATCAGAGTTTGACAACGAGAAGAAATCGCTTCTAGTAATTGATTTTGTCGGTGTAAATCCAATTCCGCGAGGACATCATCAAGTAATAAAATAGGAGACTCGCCAATAATTTGCTCAATTAAGTCTAATTCTGCTAATTTTAATGATAGTACTAAAGTTCGTTGTTGTCCCTGTGAGCCGTAAGATTTAGCAGGAGTTTGATTGATTAATAACTCTATATCATCGCGATGAGGTCCAACTACGGTTGTTGCGAGTTGTTGTTCAATAACGCTACGATCGCTGATTGCTACTAAAAAAGCTTGTTGTACCTGTTGGGGTTCATCAAGACTATAACAGACATTAGGACTATAGTTAATCTCTAATAATTCAGTGTTTCCGCTGATTTGTTGATGCCAATTTTGAGCTAAGGGAGTTAACCTAGTTAACACTCTAGCCCTACGTCTGATTACTCTAGATCCAAACGCTGCTAATTGAGCATCCCAGATCCCTAATTCAGTGAGATGATCAGCTACTGGTGGGGAATTTTGTTTATACAGTTGTTTAAGTAGGGCGTTGCGTTGGCGTAAAATTTTGTGATATTGTTGAATAATATAGGCGTAAACTGGTTCTAACTGCACCAACAGAGCGTCTAACCAATTACGACGAACTTCAGGAGCACCTCTGACTAATTCTAAATCCAGACTAGAAAATTGTACGGTATTAACCACACCTAAAAGATCTAGATGACGTCGGAGATTTTCCTGATTAAGACTAATGGAACGTTTCCCGGAACTACGTAAAGTCATAGCGACTTCTGTTGAACCATAGGAACGTTCTAAACTAGCAAGAATGCGACTTTCTTCTTTTCCTTCAAGGATTAAATCTTGGTCTTTTTTAGCGCGTTGAGTTTTGAGAGTAGCCATTAATTCCACTGCTTCGAGGAGATTAGTTTTACCTTGAGCGTTATCACCTAATAGGATAGTTTTATTAGCGTCAAAATTGACCTTTTGTTCTAGATAATTGCGAAAGCAAAATAACTGTAATTGCTGCAAAAACATTTAAGATAGATAAGCGCGAATCATTGCTTGAGTTCCTAATTCAGTACCCTTACCCTCATCTAATTGTCCCACTAATTTAAACAAATAATCCGCTAGATCAACACCTGGTAAATGTTCAGGTTGTGCTTGTTCTTTAACTAGACGTAAATCTTTGAGTATATGTTTAATCATAAAACCGGGATTCAAATCAGATGAAGTAATTTTAGGACCTAGATTACTTAAAGCCCAAGAACCCGCAGCACCTGTACTACAAACTTGAATCATTAAATTAGGGTCAATGTTTTGCAATTGAGCTAGATTAATCGCTTCACAAAGAGCTACCATATGTAGAGAAACGAGAACCTGATTACAGAGTTTAACTCCTTGTCCACTTCCTAAAGGTCCACAGTGATAAATATTTTTGCCCATCACCTGAAAACAAGGTTGACAAGCGTTGAAGTCTGCTAACTCTCCTCCAACCATAATAGTTAGAGTACCACGTTGCGCGCCAATATCACCCCCAGAAACAGGAGCATCGAGAAAACGTAAACCTGCTTCGGCTAGTTTTGTCCCAATGGCGATCGCCGCAGTTGCGCCAATGGTACTCATATCTACCACCAGACTAGAGGGTTGAGCGTGTTTAATCACTCCTGACTCTCCACATAAGACATCTTCTACGTCGGGAACATCTCCTAAACAAGAGAAGATTATCTCGGCATCTTGAACAGCTTTTGTAATAGTTTTAACTACACTAGCCCCCGCGTCAGCGGCTATTTTTACTCCAGGGCGATCGCTCGTTCGATTCCAAGCTTTAACCTGAAAACCTCCACGGACAAGATTAGCGGTCATTGGACCTCCCATTACCCCTAATCCGAGAAAAGCGATTGATTTACTAGTCATTCTGTTAATTTAGCGCGTATTTGGGCAATTTGAGACTCAAAATAAGCTTGTTCATAGTTGAGAGATTGGGCTACTTCTAAACCTCTTTCTAAAGCTATCAGAGCTTCATTATACTTATTTTGTGCTGTATATATTTTAGCAATTTGGTCATAAGTAGTCATCAAACCGTATAAATTGTAAGACTGTTGGTAAATTTCCACTAATTCCTGATATATTTGTAAAGCTTGCTCTAATTCTCCTGAACTGTGATAAAGGTTAGCTTGATGTGCTTTCGCTTCAGCCGCTAGACCATATTGTTGTTGTGACCATGCTATGGTAAAGGCTTCTTGATAGTTTTGACTAGCTAGGGTAATTTCATTAAGAGCTTGATAATCTAAACCCAGAGACAGTCTCAGTAAGGCTAAATCGGTAAGTTGTTGATTGTCTGTATAAGTTGTTACCAATTGCTCTTTAATTATGACGGCATTTTCTGGATTAGATATTTCGCTATAAATTTCGGCTAATTTTTGGAGATAATTACTCTCAGCGAAGGTATCAGACTGTAAACGAGCTATTTCTAATAATTCTGTATAGACTCTAGCTGCATTGTTATAGTCGAATCTAGCTAGATATAATTCTCCTAAATTGTCTAAAATTTCTTTTTGATCTTCTGATTGGGTTAATAATTGCTCATAGATGTTAATCGCTTCTGCCCATTTGCGCAACTGTTGATAAGCTTTTCCTAAATCTAGCCAGAAGGGAGAATCAGGAGGTAATTCCTGCTCAATAGTTTCTAAGCGATCGCTGATTATACTCGCATCTTCTGGACGATTTTCTGACCAGGCGATCGCTCCTACTCTTCCTAAAGCAGTTAACTCCTCTGCTAATCCTAAAGCTCGTTGTAACCTTAACTCCTCATACCAAAGAGCAAAAGCTTCATCAACCAACCCTATTGCTAGTTTAGCTTGAGCTTGAGCATCTAAAGCGGCGATCGCTTTTTGAAGACGATAACGCTCAAAAGAAGTTAAAGGACGATCGATACTAGGTAAGAGGGGATCAGGTGTGGTACTCTCTAAAGGAGAAGCCATCCCTGGATTAGTTATAGCACCAAAATAAACCAAGATGATCACTAAAAGTTTTAATAACATTAAAGTAATTCTTATTGTAATAATTGCTATTATAGTCTCTGGTTGTACCATTTCGCCACAAGTTAGCGCCGAAGACAGACTATTTTTAGGCATTTCTTTAGAATTTCTCGGAGAATATCAACTACCTAAACAAGAATTTCAAAACACTCCTGTTGGTGGTTTATCAGGTTTAAGTTATGATAGTAGCAATGGAAAACTGCTAGCTATTTCTGATGATCGCTCGCAATTAGCACCAGCTCGTTTTTACACCCTCAACCTAGACTTTAGCGATAGTTCAACTATTGCTAAAGTAAGTGTAGAGGGAATGACTGTCTTGCTCAATGAACAAGGACAAACCTACCCCACCGGAACGATTGATCCTGAAGGAATTGCTCTCTCACCCCGTCAAAGCGTCTTTATCAGTAGTGAAGGTGTACCTAGCAACAACATTGCACCCTTTATTCAAGAATACGATCTTACCCAAGGAACATTAAAAAATAGTCTGAAAATTCCCCAACGCTACTTTAACCCTCCCGATCAAGGAGTCAGGGAAAACCTCGGTTTTGAATCTCTTACCCTGAGTCCTAAAAGTCTAGCACCTGGTGACCCTTTTCGTTTATTTACCGCGGTAGAATCCTCTCTGATTCAAGATACTAGTGATCAACAACAATCAGCCCCTATCCGCATGATGCACTATGTGATGAATACTATCGGTGATCCTATTTTAGTGGGAGAACATCTCTATCTACTCGAACCAGATCCCTATATTGATACGATGAGTAATGGTTTAACCGAATTATTCGCCTTAAACACAGAAGGTCATTTTTTAGCTTTAGAACGTACTTTTAGTCTTTCTGGATTTGGTGCAAAAATCTTTGAGATAGTTATTGCTAACGCTACTGATACCGCAGGTGTCACTAGTTTAGCAGGAGATCTCCGCGGTATTCAACCAATACATAAGAAACTACTACTAGATTTAGATGAGTTAGGAATTGAATTAGATAACCTTGAAGGAATGACCCTAGGTCCACGTTTACCCGATGGTAGTCAAAGTCTGATTTTAGTTAGTGATGATAATTTTAGACCAGAACAAGTTACTCAATTCCTACTGTTTCGCTTTTCTAGTTAATCATGGTGTTTGACAATTAAGAGACAAAAACAATGAATTTTTCCTACTCTTGCCTTTTGCCTCTTGCCTTTTGCCTCGCATTAGTTAGCACTCTTGCTACTGCTTCACCCCAATTACAGTATCAAACCTACGATTTACCCCAAGCTGTTATTTATACCTTGCTAATTCCTCATACCTTCTCAGGGGTAGTAACGGTTGCTAAAAGTCCCCAATTAGCTACAGTTGGTGAATTTGCTACCCAATCAGGGGCGATCGCTGTTCTCAATGGTGGTTATTTTGATCCTCAGAATCAACTCTCTACCTCTTATCTAATCCAAAATGGTCAAACTATCGCTGATCCTCGGGATAACCCCAGACTAATTAATAACCCGGATTTAACACCCTATCTTCCTTTAATCCTCAATCGTAGCGAGTTTCGACGTTACCAATGTGATCATAACAATCGTTACGATATCGTTACCCGTAATGAACCAATTCCCCCTGATTGTACTCTAGTTGATGCTTTAGGGGGAGGTCCTCAGTTATTACCAGAATTAACCGCTATCAGTGAAGGTTTTGTCGCTGATCAGGATGGGCAATTGGTTAGAGATGTTCTCGGTATTAATCAACCTAATTCTCGTACAGCGATCGCTCTTACTACTAGGGGGGATTTACTCTGGATTATTGTTACCCAAAAACAACCTAAACAGGGTTTATCTTTAACAGAACTAGCTGATTTTTGTCGGGGTTTGGGTCTTAAAAAAGTTCTTAATTTAGATGGTGGGAGTTCTACTAGTTTATATTGGGATAATCAGACTTATTATGGTCAAATTTCTGATCAACAAGAAAGAGTTATTCGTACCGTTAAATCGGTTTTACTAGTAAAGTAAAGTTGTCTAATAATGTTTTTTAGGCATTTATTGCTAGGAAGTTAGCTTGCCTATAAACACTCTTTTTTTACTTATTACCACAAGTACGGGAGAGCAGATACAACAACTTAGAGTTGTATTAAGAGTAACAAAATCATTTATCCTGATCAATTAAGATTTACTTTGATTTAACAAAAAAGGCTTAATTATTGATGCTAGATTTTCTAAATGAATTACTCTGGGGAAAAATACTCATAGTAGCACTAGTCGCCATTGGGTTACTATTTACCATCCGTTCCAAGTTTGTACAATTTCGTTACTTTTTCCACATGTTTGGCATGTTGGGGAATTCCTTTGAGACCGAAGAAGGACAAGTAAGCTCATTTCAAGCCCTAGCCCTAAGTGTAGCAGGTCGTGTAGGAGCAGGTAATATAGCGGGAGTAGCCGTAGCGATCAGTATCGGAGGTCCTGGAGCAATCTTCTGGATGTGGTTGATTGCTTTAATTGGTATGGCTACTAGCTTTTTTGAATGTGCTATAGCACAAGTCTTTAAACAAACTCAACCCGATGGAACTTATCGCGGTGGACCTGCTTATTATATGGAAAAAGCTTTAGGTCAACGTTGGATGGGATCTATATTTTCCTTTTTATTACTAGTAACCTTTGGTTTTGGTTTTAACGCTGTTCAATCCTATACAGTAGCAACCTCTGTTAATGATACCTTTGGTATTCCTACCAGTATCACTGGATTGGTTTTAATGATCGTTTTGGGATTGGTGATTTTTGGTGGAGTAAAAAGAATTGCACAACTAGCTGAATTTATCGTACCTGCGATGGCTGGTGGTTACTTCTTGATGGCTTTATTTGTATTAATTACTAACATAACACGGTTACCATCAGTAATATCTCTAATTATTAGCAGCGCTTTTGGTTTAAACCAAGCGATCGCGGGTGGAATTGGTGTGGCTTTAATCTTCGGTGTCAAAAGAGGTCTATTCTCCAATGAAGCAGGTTTAGGAAGTGCACCTAATGTAGCCGCGGTAGCTTATGTCAAACATCCAGCTAATCAAGGTATCATTCAATCATTCAGCGTATTTGTTGACACAATCATTCTCTGTACTTGTACAGCTTCGGTTATTCTCTTATCTAACGTCTATCAACCAGGAAGTGAAGAACAAGGAGGAATACTCTTAACTCAGTCAGCCATGGCTGAACACCTTGGCGGTTGGGGAAGAGGATTTATCAGTATAGCCCTAGTACTATTTGCTTTTACCTCGATTATCTATAACTATTACCTAGGTGAAAACAGTCTGAATTTCTTTACTGAAGGAAATAAGCTAGTTTTTAATATCTTTCGTGTCTTAACTCTAGCTTTAATTATCTGGGGTGCTGTACAAGACTTGGGTACTGTATTTGGATTCGCTGATTTAACCATGGGGTTATTAGCAATCGTCAATATAGTCGCTTTGTTTAAACTAGCCAATCTTGGTTTGAGAGTTATGAAAGACTTTGACCAACAAATCAAACAGGGTATTAAAGAGCCAATCTTTGACGCTAGAAAATTTGCCGATGTTAATCTAGATCCTCAAAGTTGGTCAATACCAGAAGTTCCTGTAGAATCTAATCTCTATATAGACAGAGTTTAAAATCTCAAGCACAACTCTAGCTGGTGGGCGTTACTCACCAGTTTTTTTTATTAATATCCCCATATTTTAAAGCTTGTTTCATATTGAATTTTAAGATATCTTCCTCTTGAGCAATTAAAGTGTTAGTTTCAAAATTATTAGCCTGAAGATTCATTGCTTTAATTATTTCTTCTCCCAATGATTTAGCTAAAAAAGGTATAACAGCGTTACCAATTTCTCGAAAACCATGCCAAATAGTGTTATGAAAACGAAACCAATCTGGAAAAGTATGTAATCTAGCTGCTTCTCTAATCGTTATACATCTAGGCTCAGAATAATGTATGGGACGAGGTGCTGTATATGCTCCTTTGTCACTTCCAGTTCCTGCTCTTAAGGTATTGCATTGTCCATCATAGGCTAGTTTAAAAAATCTACTTGTTTTTTCAATATTTCCAGGTAATGTTGTCTTAAATCTTTGAATTGTTTTCTCGAGATGATGTGATCCTAAATGCCCATAAACTCGGTTAGAAACTTGTCTAGTATGACATAAAGAAAATTCACCACTAGGATTTAAAGAATAGCTTTTCCTAAAACCAGAATAATCTAAAACATTAGCATCAATTCCTAGATCTTCTCCTATATATGCTTGATGAATCCTTAAATCATCTATTGCTTCTCCGCAAGTAGATAGAGGTTTTAATTCATGGGAGTGAGATTGTTCAGGATACTTTACTTGTTTTACGTCTAATCTAGAACCACAAATAATCAATCTTTTTCTCTTCTGTGGAGCACCATAAAAACAAGCGTCTAGAATAGCAATTGGTTCTGTAATTGTATAACCGATTTTAGCAAATTCTCGAATTAATTCTTGGAGAAGTTTTTGATGTTTACCAGAAGCAATTCCCGGCACATTTTCAAATAAAAAATATTTGGGTTTAATTTCTTTAATTATGCGAAAATATTCAAATACCAATGAATTGCGAGGATCATCGAGTTGTCTTTTTCCTATACAAGAAAAACCTTGACAAGGAGGACCACCAGCGATAAGGTCTATTTCAGTAGCATAACCTTTAGCTTCTATAGCCTTAAGTAGTTCTCTAGAGGTTAATTCTCTAATATCTTTACAAATACTGACACTATAGGGAAAATTAAAATGATGCACTAAAGTGTGTATTAAGTCAATTTCTACAGCTGCTACAATATTAAATCCAGCTGCTTCTAAACCGAGGGACATTCCACCACAACCTGAAAATAAGTCAATAGCAATAGGTCTTCTCATAAAATGAAAAAATTAGTCGTCGCCACTAGTAACCCTGGTAAACTTAAAGAAATGCAAGAGTATTTAACCGCTAAAGATTGGCAATTAGAGTTAAAACCTCCTGAACTTGAGGTCGTAGAAACAGGGTTGACTTTCACTGAAAATGCTCGTCTCAAAGCTAGTACCGTCGCCAAAACTCTCAACCAATGGGCGATCGCTGATGATTCTGGTTTAACGGTGGAAGCTCTCAACGGTGCACCTGGTATCTATTCTGCTCGTTATGCTAGAACAGATTCAGAGCGGATTAATAAATTACTTAAAGAATTAGAAGGCAATCCCAATCGACGTGCCCAGTTTATCTGTGCTGTGGCGATCGCCTCTCCTGATGGGTCAATTTTTGCTTCGGCGATCGGTATCTGTCACGGGGAAATTAGCACCACCCCTACAGGTAGCAATGGTTTTGGCTATGACCCTATTTTTTATGTACCCCAATATCAACAAACTTTCGCCCAAATGAGTCCAGAATTAAAACAACGGGTGAGTCATCGTGGTCTAGCTTTTGCTGATTTACTGTCTCAACTAGAAACTAGCAACGACAACTCTACAGACATTTAAAGGTCTCCCCCGCGAAAAGCTAGCACAAAAATAACAATAGGTCCTGCTAGCATAATTAAAGCTACAAAAGTCAACTGAACAATCGCTTCATAGTTAAGGTTACTGAAAATACTAGTTAGAAATTCCATTGCTTCAATTAAATAAAAACGCCAAAATCTATGATATCACGTCAATTCACCCCTGATTTAAAGAAACGTTACAAAAGTACATAAATTGAGAGAATTATTAACTACACTATTTAACCAAGCAGTAACCGTCGCTTTACCCCAACAGCGACTAGCAAAATTTTTACCACCCCCACCAACAGGTAAAACTATCGTCGTCGGTGGGGGAAAGTCAGCCGCTTTAATGGCGAAAGTTGTTGAGGATAATTGGGAACAAGATCTCACGGGTTTAGTTATTACTCGTTATGGACATAGGGTCAAAACCGATAAAATACAAGTAAAAGAAGCCTCTCACCCTATACCTGATCATAATGCTGTAGAAGGCACACAACAGATATTTAATTTAGTTAGTAATTTAACCCCCCATGATTTAGTAATTTGTCTGCTTTCTGGAGGTGGTTCAGCTTTATTAACCCTTCCTCCTCCCGAGTTAAATTTAGAAGATGTGATCAATATCCATCAACAACTGTTACGCTGTGGAGCTAATATTAAAGAAATTAATACAGTACGTAAACATCTCTCTCTCTCAGCAGGAGGAAGACTCGCTATAGCGGCTTATCCGGCTCAAGTGGTTAGTTTAATTATCTCTGATGTACCCGGAGATGATTTAACCGTCATCGCTTCAGGTCCTACTATTGGGGATTCTATCACCTCTACAGACGCTTTAGCTATTCTCCACCAATATCAGATACCCTTATCCCCTCATCTACAACAATATCTAACCACTAATCCCTCTCCAGTTATTCTCCCCGAGGATAAGCGCCTACACACAGTGCAAAATCTCCTGATTGCTACTCCCGAAATCTCCTTAGAATCGGCGGCTAATTTAGCCCAGACTCATGGTTATAACACCCTTATTCTCTCAGACTCTATCCAAGGAGAAGCCAAAGAAGTAGGTATAGTTCACGCGGGTATCGTACAACAAATAGTCCGTCATCGACAACCCCTCGCCCCTCCCTGTGTAATGTTTTCAGGTGGAGAAACAACAGTAACCCTCTCTAAACAGGGAAAAGGAGGACCTAATAGCGAATTTCTCCTCTCTCTGGCGATCGCTCTTGATGGTTTACCCCATGTTTACGCCATCGCTTGTGATACTGATGGTATCGATGGTTCAGAAAATAACGCAGGTGCGATTATTACACCATTTACCCTACAACAGGCTAGGGAATTAGGTTTAAATCCTCAAGAATATTTAACTAATCATGATAGTTATTCTTTTTTTGCTCAGTTAAACTCTTTAGTAATCACAGGTCCTACCCTGACTAATGTTAACGATTTTCGCGCTATTTTAGTTACCAGAGGGAGAGGGGAGTAGGGATACGGAAATATGTTATATAAAAAAAATAATACCCTGCCACCGTTCCACCGAACTCCCTAAACCCTACCTCAATCAGTAACTTTTGTCCTCAGATGCAACATCTACGTTAAACTTCAGGTTGAGGACGCCATCCTGGTTTAACAACTTGAGGAGGACGAGTAATAACCAAAGAGTCATCAGGAACATCTTTAGTAACCACAGATCCTGCAGCTACAGTGACATCTGCTCCTAGGTTGACAGGAGCGACAAGAACACTATTAGCGCCAGTTTTCGAGCGATCGCCTATAGTAGTAGGCTGTTTTTTAACCCCATCATAATTAGCAGTAATTGTACCTGCACCAATATTAACTTGGTCACCCAAGGTAGCATCACCAAGATAACTCAGATGAGCTGCATTAGTTTTAGCCCCGAGAGAACTATTTTTAATCTCTACAAAGTTACCGACGCGACAACCCTCACCTATAATAGCTTGACCACGTAAATGAGCATAAGGACCAACACGAGTATGGGACTCAACAATACTATCAGTGACCACTGAGTACATAACCGTAACATTATTACCAATCTGACTATTTTCAATCAAAGAACCAGGACCAATCCGACTACCCGCCCCAATAACCGTATTACCGCGCAGATGAGTTTGAGGTTCAATAACCACATCAGGATGGAGTTGAACAGAATCATCAATAGTGATCGTATCAGGAGCAACCATAGTGATACCTTTAGTCATCCAAGCATCCTTGACCCTAGTTTGTAAAATATCATAGGCAGTAGCTAATTGTTGGCGATCGTTAATCCCTAGGATTTCCAAGTAATCAGGGATATCTTGAGCCATAACCTGTTCTAAATAATTAAATACTTCAGTTAAATAATATTCATTTTGACTATTATTAGAGGTTAATTGGGGTAAAACGGTAGCTAATTTTTGCCAATTAAAACAATAAATTCCCGCGTTGATACGGTGATTTTGCTTTTGTGCTGCGTTACAGTCTTTATCCTCCACAATTTGGGTAACAAGATTTTGACCATCACAGAAAACCCTTCCGTAACCTTTAGGGTTAGGTAAATGTGCAGTGAGGAGAGTAGCTGCATTACCATGATTTTTATGAGTAATCAGCAATTCATTAATAGTTTCAGGACGCAATAAAGGAACATCTCCATTTAAAACCAGTAAATCTCCTTCAAAATCCGTCAAAATCGGTAACAGTTTTTGGATCGCATGACCTGTCCCCAATTGTTGAGACTGTTCGACAAATTCTATCCCCTCTAGATGGTTTAAAGCTTGTTTAACTAAATTTCCTTGGTAACCTACAATAACGAAAAAATGAGCAGGATTAATTAAATTACAGCTATTGATAGCTCTTTCTACGAGCGATCGCCCTCCCAAGGTATGTAAGACTTTAGGATAGTCAGATTTCATCCTAGTACCTCGTCCAGCTGCTAATATGGCTACTGCGATCATCAGTTTGTCCCTTATTATCTTATAACTGTTCCACCGACATTAATGTTAATACCTTTAGGTACTAACTAACAAGACCTTTAGATATTTGTACAAGACAGGATATTATTACAAAACTTTACATCTTTGTTCAAAATAGCTGTTATTTCTGCAGGAGTAGTTGAGTCCAATAATATTAAAGCAGGATAGACAGCGTCTCCCCACCGATGATGTTTTCCTTGACAACATTCTTGATATTGATAACAATTATTTTCCAATCGAGAAATTACCCGAGGAATATCAATACTTTCATAAATATTATACTGACAATTATCTAAAAAAATCCCTGTAGCTGGATCAATAATATTAATAATTAGATAATTCTGTAACTTTTGACAAAATTTAAGAAAATTATCTCTTAATTTATCTTTTGACTGTTCTAGATTATTGTTAATTTCTATTTGCAACAAAATTACTAGCATAAAATGACAATTAATCCCCAGGTTATTTTTGATATAAGCATCCATTTCTGTGAGATAAATTTCTACATTATTATCAAGACAATTCCAACTATTAATAACCTTAGTAGTAAGCATAATCATTAAGTTAAAGAAGATACCTGTACTGCAAAACCAGCATTTGTCAAAGCTTCCGCTAAAGAGGCTGCATTTTGTACCCAAAAATTTTGACCAAAGCGAATTAATTTACTTTCATTTCCCATTTTTAATCTAGCAATTACTGGAATTTTTGCTTCTGTTTTATCTCCTGATTGTTCTTGAATAATACCTTTTAAATTATTATTTTTAACGTTATCTAAAGCATCATTGACATCTAAATCTATGATAACTATTTTAACAATTTCTACTGGTTGAATATCATCAATTATTAACTGTGACTGTTCATCTTTATGTTCAACTTGACCCCAAACTATAAGTGGATTATTTACTTGTAGATTTGCTTCTATTTTCTTATAAATACTAGGAAAAACTACCCCTTCAGCTTGACCACTAACATCTTCTAATTGAATAAATGCCATAGGTTCACCTTTTTTAGTCATAATCTTCTTAAGATTATTAATTATAACTACAGTGCTAACTTTTTCTCTAGCTTTCTTGTCGGGTAATTGCTCAAGATTAATAGGTGATAATAATCGAGCTGATTTTTGCAGAGATTTTAAAGGATGTTCCGAGACATAAAAACCTAAATTCTCTTTTTCTAAGCGTAATTTCTCATCAAGAGGAAAATCTTCAACGGGTTTAGAAGTTGGTTCTTGGTCAAAATTGCCCTCATTGGCGTTATTATTACCTAATAAATCAAACAAATTTGTTTGTCCACTTGCTTGCTCTTTCGCTTTAGTTTGCGCCCAACTAATAACTACTTCTAAATCATTGATTAATTGTTGACGATTAGATTTAATTGAGTCAAAACCACCACAATAAATAAGAGTTTCTAATGCTCTCCGATTAACTGTGCGCAAATCAACACGAGTACAAAAATCACCTAAAGACTTAAAACTTCCTCCCGCTGCTTCTCTAGCGTTTAAAATATTTTCGATCGCCCCTTCACCGAGGTTACGCACAGCCGATAACCCAAAGAGAATAATTGTGTCACCAGAGGGGGTAAAATCTCTTTGAGAACGATTGATATCGGGTGGTTGTACCTCTATCCCCATTTTCTGGCAATTTTCGCGATATTTTTCGACTTTCTCTTGGTTATCGCTACTAGCTGTTAGCAAAGCACTCATATACTCTACAGGGTAGTTAGCTTTGAGATAAGCTGTCTGATAAGTTATATAAGCATAAGCTGTAGAGTGAGATTTATTAAAACAATTAGAAGCAATCAACCCTTGTTTAATCAGAAAATTATGGTCTTGACTGACACCAATGTCATAGACTGGTTGTATTCCACAGGATTCACGTTTAACAATTTTGACCATCGTTATTAACCTTTATTATTATAATAATCTCTAGTACCTTTAGCGTCGAGAGCTTCACTTAAACGATTAAGTGCGTGGATATAAGCTGCGGTGCGCATAGAAACAGAGTGTTTTTGAGCGATGTCCCAGGTTTGTTCAACCTCTACAACCATTTTTTCTTTGAGTTTTTCGTTTATTTCTGTAAGAGTCCAATATAAACCACTGCGATTTTGTACCCATTCAAAATAACTTACCGTGACACCACCTGCGTTAATCAGGATATCGGGAAAGACGTAGATACCTTTTTTATCTAGAATTTCGTCTGCTTCAGAGGTAGTAGGACCATTAGCCACTTCAAATATATATTTAGCTTGAATATCTTTAGCATTAGCCGCGGTAATCTGATTTTCTAAAGCAGCAGGAATAAGTATATCTACGTCTAAGGCTAGTAATTCCGTATTACTAATATTTTCGTGCTCTACAATATTGCAGACACTTTTAGAGCAATAAACTGCTTTCATGGGGTAACCATCTTTTTTATATTGTCTAATACTAGGAATATCTAACCCTGTACTAGCGTAGATACCTCCTTGAGAATCGCTAACAGCCACAACCTTATAACCAACTTTAGACATTAAATCAGCTAAGATACCCCCGACATTACCAAATCCTTGGATAGCAACGGTAGTTTTTTCAGGTGGTTGAGAGAATTTCGGGAGAATAGCGTTAATCGCGTAAAAAGCACCCATAGCGGTAGCTGAAGTCCTTCCCTGACTACCACCCATAGTAATCGGTTTACCTGTGACTACACCAGGGCTAATGCGACGTTTAATGATAGAGTATTGATCCATCATCCATCCCATAATCATTTCGTTGGTATAGACATCTGGTGCGAGAATATCTATATCAGGACCAATAAAATCGGCGATCGCTTCAATATAACCTCTACTCAAGCGTTCTAATTCTTGTTTAGATAATTCTTTAGGGTTAACGGTAATCCCTCCTTTTGCACCACCGAAGGGAAGATTAAGGAGTGCTCCTTTAAAAGTCATCCAAAAGGCTAAAGATTGGACTTCATCGAGAGAGACGCTAGGATGATATCTTACCCCTCCTTTTCCTGGACCTCTCGTATCGTCGTAACGCACCCGATAACCTTGAAAAATCTCTAATGAGCCATCATCCATGCGCACAGGAATAGATACGGTTAAACTAGCTTTAGGGTATTTAAGACGTTTGAGACTGTCTTCGGAGATGGAAATATAATCGAGGGCTTTTTCTAGTCTTTTACTAGCATCTGCAAAAAGTGATTGTGACATGATTGTTACTGTGATGATTAATTACTTTGCCAAAATGCGATCGCCTTGAATTAAGGTATGTACTTGCCAAGATTCTAGGGTATCGGGATAATCTAAACGATAATGTCCTCCGCGACTTTCTGTGCGAAAAAGGGCACTTTTAAGGATTAAATAACCTATATCCACAAGGTTTGTCGTTTCAGCGTAGAGACGTAGCTGATTTACTGCTTCTGGTGAGGTAAAAACCAGGGTTTCTGTAGGTGTGGAGTTAGCTATATGTTGTTTTATTGGTTGTTCTGCTAATATTTTACGCCACGCCGAGACTTTTAGTAAGGCTTGATTAAGTCTTGTTCCTGTACGACATATTCCCGCACTTTGCCACATTAAAGAGGGTAATTCTGCTCTGATTTTAGTTATTGTTTCTAGATCTCGTTTAAAATTAGCTTTTATTTCTTGTGGGGTTGTTTCTCTGGGTACATCTCTACTGGGGTTAATCTCAAGTTTCTTTAATTGCGCAGCAAAGACGATACATTCCAATAAAGAGTTACTCGCTAGACGATTAGCCCCGTGTACTCCTGTACTAGCTGTTTCTCCTACGCTATAGAGTCCTGGTATTGAGGTACAACTGTTTAAATCAGTCTCGACACCACCCATCCAATAGTGAGCCGCAGGTGTAACTGGTATTAACTGATTAAATATATCTATACCCCAATGTTGACAGACTTTGATGATGTTGGGAAAACGATGACGGATTTTTTCGGGAGGAATATTACTTAAGTCTAAGTAAACCTGTGCTTGGGCTGGATTAGGACTATGTTTTTGTAAATGACTAAAAATTGCTCTACTGACTACGTCTCTTGGGGCTAATTCTCCTGCTCGGTGATAATTAAAAGTAAAGCGATCGCCTTTTTCATCTACCAAATATGCTCCTTCTCCCCTGACTGCTTCACTAATCAGAAAATGGGGTGCTCCTGGTACGGTTAAAGCTGTAGGATGAAATTGGATAAATTCTAAGTCTCTGACGATTGCTCCTCCACGCCAAGCTAAGGCTACTCCATCACCTGTACTTACCCCAGGATTAGTGGTTTGAGCGAATACTTGTCCTCCTCCACCTGTAGCGAGAATCACTGCTTGTGCTTTAATCCACTCTAGACGATTTTCGTAGAGTAGTTGCACTCCTTGACATTGTTGTTGCTCGTCTAACCATAAATCTAGGGCTAAAGTTTGGGGGAAAATCTCGATATTGGGTTTAGCTAGGACTTTTTCGGTTAGGGTAGCTACGATCGCTTTTCCTGTGGTGTCAGCTGCGTGTAATACCCTAGGTTTAGAGTGGGCAGCTTCTAGAGTCATCGCTAGTCTATCTCCTTTGCGGTCAAAGGCTACCCCTAATTCTACTAGAGAGGCGATCGCTTCTGGTGCATGATTAACTAAAAATTCTACCGCTTGGCGATCGCATAACCCCGCCCCTGCTTTGATTGTATCTTCTAGGTGTAACTCGGGTGAATCTGAGGGATCTATTGAAGCGGCTATCCCACCTTGAGCCCAGTCACTTGCACCAGTTTTTAAAGTATCTTTGGTAATGATACCCACTTGCCAATGTTCAGGTAAGCATAAAGCTGCGTATAATCCCGCAGCCCCTGAACCTATTACTAATACATCAAACTGGTTAGCAATCTTCATCATGACATTATAACCCACTCAGCGCCAGAGTGGGTGTACTCATTAAGCTCTTAGTAAATCCCTGGATTATAGCGATCGTCTCCTTCGTTGAAGACATCAGCAGGAGGAGTAACGGCAAAGTCTTCGAGATGTTCTGATAGTAATTCTTTTTGACGATCTGATAAGTCAGGAATTTTCAGTACATCTTCTACTTGTTCATAAGGCGCATTTTGCACGATTTTTGCGGCTAAACTTGGATAATATCCTCTATATTTGCGGAATAATCTCACGTTGGCGTTATTTAAATCGATTTTTTTACCGTATTCTGTTTTTAGTACTTCGTCTGCTGGATTACGAATTTCTGTCTCTGCGGCTAAAACTGTGGTCTTACCCCAGCTTAATTGTCCTATATTACCTACCCAGCCCCAGCATAAAATTACTAAAGCTAAGGTTGAAATTAATTTTTTCATCAATTCCAAATCTCCTAAATCAATATTAAGCTCAAGTTCTCATTGTTTTAACAGCTTTTTGCTGCAATCCCTATCATATCCCAAAGAGGTCAACCTGTAGATAGTAATTTTCCATCCTCTGGCTCTTAAATCACTAAATAATGTAATTTAAATTAATACTCTTTTTTAGTTGACAAAACGAAGTCATTATGAGTATAATTAAATTTAACAAGAGTAATTAGGAAAAATAATTATGGCTTCAGTAACATCTAAACCAAAAACAGAAGGGTTTTACCCAACCAGTATTGACTTAGCTTTAGATATCCGAACCGAGATAGTCAAAATTTTGAGTCAAACCCTAGCTAGTAGTCTAGATTTAAAAACTCAAACCAAACAAGCTCATTGGAACGTTAAGGGGCTGAATTTTTACTCTCTACACCTGTTATTCGATGAAATGGCGTCAGAATTAGAAGAATTTGTGGATATGGTAGCAGAAAGAGTCACCGCTTTAGGTGGTACTGCTTTAGGAACAGCCAGAATCGCTGCCGCTAACTCGATCTTACCAGAGTATCCTACTGATATCGCTGAGGGGAAAGAACACGTAAAAGCCTTGAGCGATCGCTTTGCTGCTTATGGTGCACACTTGAGAAAAGCGATCGAAGATACGGACAATTTAGGAGATGCAGATACAGCTGATTTATATACGGAGATTTCCAGAGCGATCGACAAGCGCTTGTGGTTTTTAGAAGCTCATTTAGTTGGTTAATTTAAGAATTGACGAATCAAGCTACAAAATTAGCTCTACCACCAAGCCGTGAGTCATTGCACCATCTGTTTTAAACCTATTTTCTTGATAAGGACGCCGAATAAAAGCGTCCTTTATTATTTGAGCAATTTGGAAGAGGTCATCTACAACAACAGATGCCATTGAATGAAACTATGCCTTAAATTGGCTTATTTGTCAACCCCCTACACTACTACCCATCTGGTTCGGATACCACCACTTATTCTTCTTGTCAAGCTATTGCAATAAAAGTTTACAGTTTGTTATACTTATTAAAGTAAAGCAAATCGAAAAAAACAAGCCAAGGAAAAAGATATGAATAGTGATTCTAATATTTACAGAAACAAAGACCTGTTTGCACCCGTTGTGTTTCGTTCACAATTCAATAATTTTCAGCCAATCAACGCTAATGAAGCTTGGTCATTATTTTTCACAGCAGGTAATGAAGATAAAAATTTAGGATTTAATCCTGAAACAGGGAGATTTTTTACCTATCTTTTAATTGCCCTTGTGGTGGTAGGAAGTCTTGGGGAAATTATTTTCACTCAAGTAAGCTAAAGATAGTCTGAAAAAGACAAATTGGACTGAAAATTTAAGTTCTAGTCAATCAATTGTGACGATAATTGACAGTAAAATAAACAAATCTTAACGAGGGTTAAAAATATGGAAAATCAAGAAGTAAAATTTGGATTTACTCAATTCGCTGAAACTTGGAATGGGCGGTTAGCTATGCTAGGTTTCCTGATTGGAATTGCCACTGAACTTTTAACAGGTCAAGGAATCTTATCTCAAATAGGTTTAATGTAACTGTAACGTAAGTTCGACGAAGCTAAAAAGGGTTTTAAAGGCACTCAGGCAAAAGCAGTATTTTATATATAAATAATACTCTTAGCACCTAATACCTAACCCCTAATGCCGAACTCTTACTAACCATGACAGCGTAATTATCCTTTAAAAAAGGATTACGTTGTCTTCTGTAAATCTAGTTCAAAAATTTATTTATGTTTCCAAATCTTTTTAATGCAACTCAAGAATATTGGCGCAAACTAGACGAATTAGAATCCGCTTATCAGCAAGATAAAATCTCACTAGAAGAGGTTGATCTCAGAGTATCAGAATTAATGGCAGAACTTGCTCAAGAACGCCGTTCCACCTTCAACTATATGAGATACATATCACAAAAGTGGTTAGCCGAACAAAAAAACACTGTTATCGGCATAGGTATCCTAGTATTTGCTACCTACGCCTGGATATTGTTTAGCTTCAATAACTGGTAATTGATCGCTTTTTGATAACTAACTAAGGACAAAAAAGAGTCTCTCTAGTATCCCTTCCTGTCACAGGATTAGTACCTTTAGCAATTTTACATAAGTATTTTTGTTCGTAAGAGAGAATCAAAGCGTCAGTAAAGTCAGCACCTTCGATATTCACACCAGGAAATTTAGTATTACTCAAAAAAGCGCCAACTAAAATAGCGTCTTTGAGATTAGCATCATTCAAACGAGCCGAATCAAGGGTAGCATCAGTTAGATTAGCACCTTCAAAATTAACCGCTTCTAAATTAGCCGAGAAAAAACGTACACCAGTGAGATTAGCGTGACTAAAATCACTTTCACGTAAACTAGCTAAATCAAAACTAGCATCCCGCAAGTCTTGACCAGAAAAATCGTGACCGATTAAAGTTACCTTATTATAATCTACGGCTAGAACTGGTAGAGTTAGTAACGGTAATAAGATAATGGTGGTGATAATCAGTTTTATTAAACCTTTCATTATTTAAGTCCCCTTACGAGCTTGTAAACTTTCATCCAGATAAGAGCGATCGCACAAACTCTGCAACATTGGTCCATGAATACCAAATTTTACCTTACTAATGCCACCTACTAGTAAATCTAGGCGATCGCGATAACGTCCTAAATCAATCCCCAACAGACTACATAAAATAATCCTAATAGTAGTCTTATGAGAAACAACTAAAACATTTCCTTCAGTATATTTACTTTCAATTTCTGAGATAACTAAAGAAGCACGACTAGCCATTTGTACAGCTGTTTCACCTCCCGTAGGTGGATTCCAGGCAGGCTCAGTCATCCAATTGATATAATCATCTAAATGATTTTCTTTTACCCATTCTGGGCTTTTAGCCTCCCATTCACCATAATTAAGTTCCCTAAGTCCATCCCGTAACTGCATTTCCATACCGATAGCGTCACAGAGAGGCTTAGCCGTAGCAACAGTTCTTTTCATGGGACTACAATAAACAGCAGTCCACCGAACAGATTGATAAGCCTTAGCAAAAGCCTCAGCCATTTGTACTCCGGAGGGGGTTAATTCAGGATCAATACTACCGCAATAACCACCTGTGATACTGTAGCTAGTTTCTCCGTGTCTAAGAAAGTAAATATTTAAACTCATGATCTAGATTAAGTAAATGTTTTACGATTTTTTCAAGTTTAACTCAGGTATTCCATTAGATAATAAAACCTCACGGTGACGAATGCTATTAAAAGCTACATCCCAAGGAAAAGTAAAAGATTGAAAAGACTCAGCCGAAATGCGATCGCGATCCAAATCTTCCACAACCTTATTAAACAATTGAAATAACTCAGTTTGTATTTCCTCTAACTCGGCAATACTGTTACTAGTATTAATGCGCTCAATCAATTGGATAATTTGCAGATTGTACCTATCAGCACGATTTTTTTGTTTTTCCTGTAACCAGATACGAAATTGCCAAATTCCCGAGATAACTAACATCGTTATCGACAGAATTAAGCCGATGGCTTCTGCGTATCTTTCTAAAAAGCTAGGCTCATCTTGATTATAATAAAACTTTGCTCCCTCGTGAAAAGAAAAGCCCAACTCATTGATATGATCAGGCTTACTAATCATCGCCGATTGGGGGTTTTTTCTGATTAAATCATTTCTCGCCTCAAAAATAATGCGCGTAATTTCTTGGACTAGATTAGGGTTAACGGATTTATGAGCCAATAACACCGCCCTAACCCCTACTACGGGTAAATCCTCACTAGGGATAGGAATAGCCCCATTATAAGCACCCATAGGAATAACATTAGGTTCAACCGCTGGCAATACTAGCTGTAGTGCGGAAGCTTGATCAATAGGAATTAAAGTTACTTGCTCGTTTTGCAATAATTCTGTAACAGATTCATTACCTAAAGCGATAATGCGAAATAAAGCATCAACTTCACCATCTAACAAAGCCTGATGAGCTTCACTAGGAGACATGGGAATCCCTTCAAAATCCCTTTCGTAGATGCCATAATGTTGACTCAAGGGCCAAAATAAATTATAAGAGCCACTACCAATTGGCATCAAAGCAATTTTTTTACCCTTCAAATCACTAAAATTGTTAATTCCTGAGTCAACACGAGCAATTAAATGAAACATTTCAGGAAACAAAAAAGTCATCGCCTTGACAGAGTTATTGACAGAAGTATCAGCTTGTAAAATAGCTAAATCAACTTCATGCTCTGAGATTAACTCTTCGTTTTCCTGTGAGCCACTAGTTTCTATAACTTCGATACGAATGTTGGGTTGATGTCTAGAGACAACCGTGGCTAAAGCATTACCAAAGGCATAATATACCCCAGTCTTACCCCCTGTCGCCATAGTCAGAGTATGAACCTGTCTTTGACTATAAATCCAATGAGAAGTAACAGCGATAGCAGCAGTGATACTAAATAAAACCAACAGCCAAATTAATTTATTAGTTCGTGACATAAGGATTAACTTTTTTTAAACTTATCATAGCTGATGTAGTTAAATTTAGGTCAGTAGCTAAATTAATTAAAGGTTTATCAATTACCCCTAAAATTTCTTGGCAATTCTCCTTTGACACCACAGGGAGTAAATATAAATCACGAGCGAGCATACGTTTATACACATCAGCTAGAGACTCATGAGGGTAAGCGTGGAGAACATCAGTTGTGCACACATCAGCTACTAATAACTGTTGCACTTCTTCTGCTTGTGTGAGCATAACTTGAGATAAATCTCTTAAACTAAGAATACCCGACAATTCTTGAGCTTCAGTAACGATTAAAGCCGTATGACATTTAGCCTCCAACATCATTTCGGTAGCTTTTAAAACAGGGGTTGACTGCAATAGTTTTACACAATCAACACTCATCATTTCTCCTACAGAAACATTTTTTAAGATATCTAACTCAGTATCCTGATTCAGATTAATACCCATTTCTGGAAAATTAAGAGTTTGTACCATAGGTTGAGCTTCCACTAGATAGACAATCCAAATACTCGTACCTACCGCAGCCATCAGAGGTAAAATAATCAAGTAATTTTGCGTCAATTCAAACAATAAAATAATCGCTGTCAAAGGTGCTTTAACACTACCTGCTAATAGAGCAGCCATCCCCACCATAGCATAAGCAGCAGGAGGAGCAATTATGCCCATTTCTCCAGGTAAAATCACCCCCAAGACTTGACCATAAATTGCCCCTAAACAAGCACCCAAAAACAAAGCAGGAGCAAAAATACCCCCAACTAAACCACTCCCGAGACAAATAACCGTTACTAATAATTTAACCGTTAAAATAGTTCCCAAATAGGGAATAGAAAAATTAGTTCCAGATAAGATAACTTCCAAAGTACCATAACCTATACCTAACACCTGTGGTAAAAATAAACCAGCTAAACCAACACTAACTCCACCTAGCATTGGTTTTAGCCATAGGGGTAGATGCTTTAAATTTTGAAACCGAACTTTGGCAAATTTAATACTCTGAGTATAAACTAAAGATAGAAAACCAGCCAAAACACCTAAACCTAAATAAAGGAAAAATTCCCATTGATTAAGTACTTGATAGGTAGGTAAAATTAAACCAGGGTGAATCCCTAAAAAAACTCGCGAGATAGTCGCCGCTACCACCGCAGCTAGCATAATAATACTAGCTGCAGGAGTAGTGAAACTTGTTCCTAAGACTCTTTCTAAAGCAAAAAATACTCCCGCAATAGGTGCATTAAACCCAGCAGCAAAACCAGCAGCAGCACCAGCACTCATTAACAACTGTGCCCGTTTTTGGGATACACGCAATAATTGGGCTAATAATAAACCTACATTACCACCAATCTCTACCGAAGGTCCTTCAGGACCTAAAGAAGCACCTGTACCTAAAGAAATAGCAGCCCCTAAACATTTAGTCAAGATTAATTGGGGTGAAACTTGAGTTAAATTGTCTTTGAGACAGTTATAGTTATTAAAATTAGGATAGAGCCAATAGAGTAAACCAACGATCGCTCCTCCTAAAATAGGAATCAACACTAAAGTACCATAACCTAAGACTGATAAATAACTCAGTAAGACGTTAAAACTAAGATTTTGAAAAACCTCAATTAAAACAGAGAAGATTACTAACCCTAAACCCGAAATACCCCCAATCAGAAAAGCTGAGATAAAAAAAATGATTTCTGGTGAAGGTTGTAACTGATTGAGTAATTGAGTTAAACGATAAGAAAGAGAAAATGATTTCAGGGTAGATGTTACTAAAATATGGGGTGAAGAGGGTGTCTTGGTACTCATTGTTTGAGTATTTTATGTTATTATTAAAATTATTTTAAGGAGTAATAAGCATGACTATCAATCTTAAAGTACCTACCATCGTTTGTGATGGCTGTGTTGAGACAATCACCAAACAATTACAAAAAAACTTACCAGAAGCTCAAGTTACCATAGATATTGATACTAAAACAGTTGCGGTAGAAACTCAAGCTTCTGAAGCTACGGTTAAAGAGATTATCACATCCACAGGTCATACTGTAGAATAATCAAACTAAAGTAAACGCCAAATGAAAGGGTAACGGAAAGGAGTATCAGGGTTACCCCAAATTTGGATTATGGCTAAAATAGGCATAATGATACTAAATAGTAACAAAATTGGTCCTAAGATAAAGCCTAGTAATCCCAAGGTGAAAAAGGCTAAAACCCCGATAATAATGCCATACAACCAGACATTAAAATGGAAGTTTAAAGATTCCTTGGCGTTTTCTTTAACTACATCATCATCAGCAACAAAGTAAATCGCTAAAGGAATACCTACAGAGACTACCGTTGAACTTAAAAAGATAGAGGCTTGAGAGAGAATAGCTAGTAATTTTCTTTTATCCATGGTCTTTAAATTAGGTAAGAAACTATCTTTAATCTAGCTTAAATAGTAGTAGAAAATTGTCGTAAAAACCGTAAATCACTATTGTATAAACGACGAATATCATCGATTTGATGTAACACCATAGCGAACCTTTCTACACCTAAACCCGCAGCAAAACCCGTATAAATTTCGGGATCATAACCTACAGCAGTTAAGACGTTAGGATCTACCATACCACAGCCCATAACTTCTAACCATTTACCTTGCCATTGTACATCAACTTCAGCCGAAGGCTCAGTAAAAGGGAAATAACTAGCTCGAAAACGTAGGGGTAAATCTTCACCGAATATCTGACGGATAAATTCTTGAATTGTACCCTTAAGTTGGGCGAAGGTTAAACCCGCATCTATCGCTAAAATCTCTACCTGATGGAAAACCGCTGAGTGAGTAGCATCTACCGTATCTCGTCGATACACCCTTCCTGGAGCGACAATTCGAATGGGGGGTTCGTGTTCCTCCATGTAACGTATTTGTACTGAAGATGTATGGGTACGTAAGAGTCTCTCTTGAGGAAGGTAAAAAGTATCCTGCATATCTCGCGCGGGATGATCAGGTGGGGTATTTAACGCTTCAAAGTTATAATAATCAGTCTCTACATGAGGCCCTGAAGCTATAGTATAACCAAGACCAACGAAAATGTCCAAAATACGGTCAATCATCTCATTGAGGGGGTGGATATTACCCACAGGGCGACTAAGACCGGGCATAGTTACGTCCAGGGTTTCTGCTGCTAGTTGCGCTAGCAGTTGTTGTTGTTGCAGCTTCTCTCTTTGGCTTTCAAGTTGGGTTTGAATGTCTTCTTTGACTTCGTTAGCAATATTACCAATTACAGGGCGATCCTCGGGAGAGAGTTTACCCATAGATCGCAAAATTACCGAGAGTTCCCCTTTTTTGCCTAAATAATTAACCCGTAACTTTTCTAATTCATCTGTATTAATAGTAGAGGCGATCGCACCTATGGCTGTCTGTTGTAAAGTTTTAAGTTGCTTCTCAATTTCTTGGAGAGTTGTAGTCATACCCTATAATTGATTATTAGCTTTTCCTGCTCAAGTATCTTAACTTATTTGTGATGAATAAACCTCTAAAATTACTGATTAGTAACGATGATGGCGTTTTTGCCTTGGGATTACGTACTCTAGCCAATACCTGCGCCGCAGCTGGCTATGATGTTACTGTGGTCTGTCCTGATCGCGAACGTTCAGCAACAGGTCATGGTTTAACTGTACATCAACCTATTCGCGCCGAAGTCGTTAACACCGTCTTTGACTCTCGGATTACCGCTTGGTCTTGTTCGGGAACACCCGTTGATTGTGTTAAACTCGCTCTTAATGCTATTTTAACCACTAAACCCGACTTTGTCCTCTCAGGAATTAATCATGGTTCAAATCTAGGTAACGATATCCTTTATTCTGGTACTGTTTCCGCGGCAATGGAAGGAATTATGGAAGGGATTACTAGTATCGCTTTAAGTTTAGCTAGTTTTACTTCTAAAGAGTTCCAAGTAGGGGCTGATTTTGCTCTACAATTATTGCAAGAACTAAGAGATCAACCCTTAGCTACACCAACTTTATTTAACGTTAACATACCCCCTGTACAAGCAGAAGCGATCGCAGGAATTAAACTCACCCGTCAAGGTTTACGACGCTATATCGAAAGCTTTGAAAAACGTCTCGATCCTCGCGGTAAGAGTTATTATTGGTTAGCTGGTGAAGTCATCGAAGAAATTCCCCAACCCCAACACCTTCACCTTCCTCCATCTCTCCCTACCGATGTACAAGCTATCCGCGAAAATTATATTACTGTTACCCCTTTGCAATATAATCTAACAGATATTCATAGTGTTAACTCTTTGCTAGAAGAAAATAGGTTTAATCATTCTCTTAAATTTTTCTAGCTCCAATTCATGATATGCTCATTTTAACTAATTAATCTTAATCTTTTGATTGCTTTATGTCCTCATCTCAATTTTATCCCGCCAACGAACAAGATGACCACGAGAATTTAACTATATTTGATAGTTCAGGACGTTCTCTTGATTGTTATATCGAAAATTCTTTAGAGTATAAAGACTCGGTTTATCTACTCTTAATTCCCTGCGATTCTCCCGTGATTATTCTCAAAGAAAGTGAAGAAGATTTAGAAGAGTATGACGAAACAATAATTATCGAAGAAGAAGAAGAAATAACTACTGTTTTTGCTGATGCTAAAGCAGTTTTGGCTGAACTAGATTTATTGTTACATCATACAGCTTATACCTTAACCGTTACAGGAGAATTGCCCCCCCTTGATGAAGAACATATCTGGAATTTAGAAATAGAGGAAGACGAGCCACTTTTAGAACAAGAAGAATTACAGTGGTTAGCTTGTTTTTATTATGATAACGAAAGATATAATATCTGCGCTCCTATTAATCCTCTGTTATTTGTAGCCAAAGATGACCCTAAACATGGTTTACAATTACTATCATCAGCTGATCCAGAATTAAAAGAAATTCTGCAAGAACTATTACTTGATGATGATTTAGATGACGAAGATTAAATTAATTCATAATAGTAGAGTTATGTCTTATTCTACTATTTAAAAATAATTATTTAGGTAGGAAAAATAGAGCAGTGGAATCATTTGATCTTAATATAGCTGAATATATCGATCATGCCCTACTTGATCCTAGTGCGACACCAGAACAAGTAGAAATATGTTGTGCTCAAGCTGAACAATATAAATTTGCAGCGGTATGTGTTTATCCGAGTGCGGTTAAACAAGCTAGAGAGTTATTAAAGGGTAAAAAAGTAAAAGTTTGTACAGTAATTGGCTTTCCCACAGGTGCTACAACAGGAAAGGTTAAACTATACGAAGCCCAAGAAGCCGTAGAAAATGGCGCAGATGAATTAGACGTCATGATTAACCTCGGTTGGTTAAAAGCAGGGAAATCAGAAGAGTTATACCAAGAAATCGCTCGGATTTGCTCAGATACAGGTAAAGTAGTTAAAGCGATTTTAGAAACAAACGTCTTGACTAACACCCAAAAACGATTAGCCGCGGAAATCTGCTTAGATGCGGGTGTAGGTTATCTGAAAACTTGTACTGGTTGGTTTGGAGGAGCTACAGTAGAAGATGTAAAACTATTACAGAAAATCACCCAAGGAAGAGTAGGTATAAAAGCTTCAGGAGGAATTCGTAGTCTAGAAGCAGCTAGAGAATTACTCAAAGCAGGTGCAACCCGTTTAGGTACATCTAGAGGTGTAGAATTGGTGACAACACAAGAACAAAATGAGTCGGATTTATAAGGTAACCGGAATAAATCTTAAAAGTATCCCCCTAGGAGAAGGCGATCGCCTGTTGACTATACTTACCCCTGAACAAGGTGTAGTCAAAGCTGTCGCACCAGGTGCGCGTAAATACCAGTCTCAATTGCGAGGACGTACTGATTTATTCGTAGTTAACCAATTAGTCATAGCTAAAGGGCGATCGCTAGATAAAATTACTCAAGCAGAAATAATCACTTCCTATCAAGGATTAAGTAATAATCTAGGTAAATTAGCAGCAGGACAATATTTAGCAGAATTAACCCTAGCTTTGGGATTAAGTGAACAACCCCAAGCAGAAATCTATGAACTACTGACAGAACATTTAACCAGATTAGAACAACTAGATAATCAAGAATCCTGTTTACCCTGTTTAACCCATGGGTTATTTCATCTACTAGCAATCGGGGGAATTGCACCGAGAGTAAATGCTTGTTGTATCACAGAAAAGATACTTAAGCCGAGATTAAATCAAAAAAATTGGCAAGCAGGTTTTAGCTTTGATGGGGGTGGAATAATTAGCCTAAGTAATCCTTCATCCCTTAAGATAGATAAACAGATTGATGCAGTAGAATTGACCTTATTACAACAACTAAAGACGCCAACACTACCGCCAATCAGTAGTATTTTTACCGACTCTATCTCCCCAACTACCGTCAACGATGCTTGGGTAAATGTAGAGCGTCTTCTACGTAATTATACGCAATATCATCTAGGTCGTACCATACGTTCGGCTAGTCTCATCGATAGTTTATCCCCTGTTTAACATCAATCAATTATGTCAGTTTATCCCCCTGAAAATAAAAACCATCCCGAAGTTACCAAACTCAACTCATTATTATCCTCTCCACAACCACGTTATCTACCCCAAGGTTTAATACCAGTTTTACAAAATCGTCAATTTTTAATTCTTTGGGGAGGTCAAATCTTTTCACAACTAGCAGATAAAATCTATCTAGTCTTAATGATCGCCATGATTGCGAGCAAATTTCAAAGAGTCAATCAATCCATTAGTGGTTGGGTATCAGCAATTATGATCGCTTCTACCATCCCTGCTGTACTTTTTGGCTCTTTAGCGGGAGTATATGTAGATAGATGGGTTAAAAAAAGCGTATTAGTACTATCTAATCTCCTCAGAGGGGTTTTAGTCTTAAGTTTACCCCTATTATTGGGCTTTAAAACCATAGAAAATGACCTCTGGGGAATACCTAGGGGTTTTTGGCTATTACTGGTGATAACATTTTTAATATCTTTATTAACGCAATTTTTTGCACCAGCAGAGCAAGCAACCTTAACCCTAATTATCCCCCAGAAAAACCTACTCGGAGCTAATTCTCTCTATACAACTACCATCATGGGAGTATTAATTATCGGTTTTGCTATTGGAGATCCTCTCTTAGCATTAGCCAACCGTATCGCCACATTATGGGGATTAAATAATAATATGGGTGGACAACTATTGGTAGGGGGAGCATATCTATTAGCAGGAATAGTTTTATTATTCTTATCAACCCAAGAAAAACAACCACATCAACAGCATAAAAAACCAACTTTTGGAGAAGATATCCAAGAAGCAATTAACTACCTACGTCAACATGAAAAAGTGCGAGATGCGTTAATACAGCTAGTGATCCTTTTTTCCGTATTCGCAGCCTTAGCAGTATTAGCAGTTAGTCTAGCCGAAACCATACCCGAATTAAAAGCCGAACAATTTGGCTGGTTATTAGCAGCCTGTGGAGTAGGATTAGGCATCAGTGCTACGATAATGGGTAACTGGGGTTATCAAGTAGCCTACTCTCGTCTCAGTTGGTGGGGAACATTAGGAATGGCGGTTTCTTTACTGGGGTTAGCACTATGTACAAACTTTCTCTGGTTAGAATTAATCATGATCATTTGCTTAGGTGCTTCAGCCGCCTGCATAGCAATCCCAATGCAAACTACTATACAAGCAGAAACCCCAGTTGATTTGCGCGGTAAAATTTTTGGCTTACAGAATAACGTAGTCAATATCGCTTTATCCCTACCCTTAGCTTTAGCAGGAATTGCTGAGAATGTGTTTGGTTTACAATCAGTTTTAATCAGTTTAGGGGCGATTGTCATTGTAGGGAGATTAATTTGTGAACCCTATCAGGTATAGTTAGATAAATGCCAAAAACTAAGTAAACAAGCGTACCGCTATCGGGATTCCTGCGGCATCGCGATAGAAGTAAAGGAGCGTAAATTTTGACACAATCAGGGGTAGGAATCAAAATAATTGGCTGTGGATCAGCAACGCCAACTCAAGTACTTACCAACGAACAACTTAGTCAGATAGTAGATACTTCCGATGAATGGATTACCACTCGTACAGGGATTAATCAAAGACATATAGCTTCGGCTAATCAATCTTTAGCCTCAATAGCAGCAACAGCCGCTCAATCAGCACTGTCAATGGCGAAAATCTCTCCTGAAGCCATAGACTTGATTATTTTGGCAACCTCTACCACGGATGATTTATTTGGAAGTGCAAGTAAAATTCAAAGTCTGATAGGTGCAACTAAGGCAGTAGCATTTGATTTGACAGCAGCTTGTTCAGGTTTTGTCTTCGCTTTAAATGTAGCAGCTAGTTTTATCCGTTCCGGGACATACCAGAATATTCTAGTAATTGGCGCTGATATTCTCTCTCGTTGGGTAGATTGGTCAGATCGTACTAGTTGTATTCTCTTCGGTGATGGAGCAGGTGCAGTGGTTTGTCAAGCAACCCCACAAGGCGATCGCCTTTTAGCTTGTGAACTCTACAGCGATGGTTCTCAAAATAGTTCTCTCAATCTCTCCTATCAGGGTGAATCCTACCCTCTAGTAGATAATCTTGAGGTAGCTAAAGGACGTTTTCAACCTATTACCATGAATGGAAAAGAAGTTTATCGTTTCGCTATAGCCAAAGTTCCCGAAGTAATCGAAAAAGTCCTCTTCAAAGCTAATCTCTCAGTAGAGGAAATAGATTGGTTATTACTACATCAAGCCAATCAAAGAATTCTAGACGCAGTAGCCGAAAAATTAAACATACCTCCAGAAAAAGTGCTTAGTAATTTAACAGACTATGGCAATACTTCTGCGGCCTCAATTCCTCTAGCTTTAGACGAAACCGTTAGACTCAACAAAATTAAACCAGGAGATCTCATAGTTTTAGCAGGATTTGGCGCGGGCTTAACTTGGGGTGCAGCTATTTTACAATGGGGAGAATAGGAATATAAATATGACTAAAACAGCGTGGATATTTCCAGGACAAGGTTCTCAAGCAGTAGGGATGGAAGCCAATTTACTAGAACATCCTCTCGCTCAAGAGCGTTTTAATCAAGCAGAAACTATCTTAAATTGGTCAGTATTAGAACTCTGTCAAGGAGACGAAGAAAAATTAGCCCAAACTCTCTACACTCAACCCTGTTTATACGTAATTGAGTCGATTTTAGCTGAATTATTATTAAAACAGGAAAATGCACCGGCACTAGTAGCAGGTCATAGTTTAGGAGAATACGTAGCCCTCTTTACCGCAGGTGTCTTTGACTTTCCTACAGGTTTAAATCTAGTTAAAAAACGCGCTCAATTGATGGATAGCGCAGCAGGTGGCAAAATGGTAGCGATGATGCAATTTAATCGCGAAGAATTAGAAGCCAAAGTCGCAGCCACCGCTGATGTAGTTATCGCCAATGATAACAGTCCCCAACAAGTAGTAATTTCAGGAACACCCACCGCAGTAGATGAATTAGTCAAACAAGTCAAAGCTAAACGCGCCGTACCCTTAAAAGTTTCAGGAGCATTTCATTCTCCCTTAATGCAGGAAGCAGCTACAGAATTTGCCCAAGTCTTAGCAGAGGTAGAGTTTAATGACGCCAAAATCCCTGTCATAGCTAACGTTAATCCTACTCCCGCTATAAAAGCAGAAGAAATCAAAACCAGATTAATTCAACAAATGACAGGCTCAGTGCGTTGGAGAGAAATTAGTGAGTATTTAAGTCAACAAGGAATCACAGAAGTAGTAGAAATAGGTCCTGGAAAAGTACTCACAGGGTTAATCAAAAGAACTTGTCCTGATTTAGGGTTAAAAAATATCGCTAAAATCGATGAATTCAGCGTCTAGAGAAAGAGAGCCTAGGGTCAATCTATTATTGTACCACTTATTTAAGTGGTCTGTGGTTGCTCCCACCTTTCATGTTTATTTTAGGGGCAATATTCAGGGTGCAGAAAATGTCCCTAAAACAGGACCATTAGTGGTAGTAAGCAATCACGCTAGTTATTTTGATCCACCCATTCTATCTAATTGCGTTGGTCGCCCTGTTGCTTTTATGGCGAAAGAAGAGTTATTCTCTATACCTATACTGAAACAGAGTATTAGCTTATATGGTGCTTACCCCGTTAAAAGAGGAGCAAGCGATCGCGCAGCTATTAAAGCTGCTTTGACTATGTTAAACCAAGGATGGGCTGTAGGTATATTTTTAGAAGGAACACGTACCCCCGATGGTTGTATCTATGAACCCAAATTAGGGGCGGCTTTAATTGCAGCTAAAGCTAAAGCCCCCCTATTACCCATAAGTTTACAAGGAACTCAAGGTATTTTACCCAAAGGCAAACGATTACCCCAATCTGTACCCCTAACTGTAAGAATTGGCGAGGTCATCCCTGCACCTACATCTACTAATAAGGCTGACTTAGAAGCTGTTACTACGAAATGTGCTACAATTATTAATAAAATGCTTATTGATTAGAATAGAATCAAGTTGAGTTTCAAAACAATTATGATTTTTCAAATTGACAATAGCAAGCAAACAGAAATTACTTATCCCGATAGTGATGGTCAACCCATGGCAGATAATACTCTTCAATTTCGTTGGCTAACCACCATTAAAGAGAATTTAGAGTGGTTATTTGCAGATAATAACCAAGTCTTCGTCGCAGGAGATTTACTCTGGTATCCCGTAGAAGGAGACAATAAAATCAGACAAGCACCAGATATTATGGTAGTATTTGGCAGACCAAAAGGAGATCGCGGTTCATATCAACAATGGTTAGAAGACAACATCCCACCCCAAGTAGTCTTTGAAATCCTCTCACCAGGTAATAGACAAGGGGAAATGAATCGCAAACTGTTGTTTTATCAAAAATATGGTGTAGAAGAATATTATCTCTATGATCCACAACATCAAGACTTAAGTGGTTTAATCAGAGTAGAAGAAGAATTAGTCCCCATTGAAGAAATGCTTGGTTGGGTAAGTCCACGTTTACAGATTCGATTTGAAATGGATACTCAATTAAGATTGTATCACCCTAATGGTGAGTTATTCTCTACTTATACAGAAGTTAAACAACGCGCAGATACAGAAAAACAACGCGCAGATACAGAAAAACAACGCGCAGATACAGAAAAACAAAGGGCTGAGAAATTAGCAGCCAAGTTACGAGAATTAGGCTTAAATCCCGATGAAATTAGCTAAAAACTATGATTTTTCAAATTGATAATAACAAGCAAACAGAAATTACTTATCCCGATAGTGATGGTCAACCCATGGCAGATAATACTCTTCAATTTCGTTGGCTAACCACCATTAAAGAGAATTTAGAGTGGTTATTTGCAGATAATAACCAAGTCTTCGTCGCAGGAGATTTACTCTGGTATCCCGTAGAAGGAGACAATAAAATCAGACAAGCACCAGATATTATGGTAGTATTTGGCAGACCAAAAGGAGATCGCGGTTCATATCAACAATGGTTAGAAGACAACATCCCACCCCAAGTAGTCTTTGAAATCCTCTCACCAGGTAATAGACAAGGGGAAATGAATCGCAAACTGTTGTTTTATCAAAAATATGGTGTAGAAGAATATTATCTCTATGATCCACAACATCAAGACTTAAGTGGTTTAATCAGAGTAGAAGAAGAATTAGTCCCCATTGAAGAAATGCTTGGTTGGGTAAGTCCACGTTTACAGATTCGATTTGAAATGGATACTCAATTAAGATTGTATCACCCTAATGGTGAGTTATTCTCTACTTATACAGAAGTTAAACAACGCGCAGA
>RECR01000052.1 GCA_007693955.1 Gloeocapsa sp. DLM2.Bin57 | reverse complement strand
TTACCCCAATTATCCCAGTTACCCCAATTATCCCAGTTACCCCAATTATCCCAGTTACCCCAATTATTCCAATTGGACCAATATTGACTAATTTGTTGGCTATGATTATCTTTTGGATTGGGGATTTCCATTTGAGAATCTAATTCTTGTTGTAATAAAGCGGCGCGAATTTTAGCGATTCTGGTAGGAATCGTTGACTCTAAACTCATAGCTGTGGCTTGATCAGCAACAGCAGAAACTAAAACCGTTAAAACTGTGGCTGTAGTAATAACTAACCAGAGATTTATTTTAGGATTCATAATAGTTGAGGATCTTAAACTCTTTAATATATATAGTAACAAATAGCAATTTTTCTGGTCAAAACTTTACAATTTTTAATTGACTGAAATAACAGCGTCAATTTGCTTGTAGAGGTTATCAAGATTGTCTGTATTGTTTAAGATTAAATCAGCTGCTGCTATTTTTGTTTCTAAGGGTAATTGATTATTAATACGGGCGATCGCTTCAGACTTACTTAAACCATCTCTAGTTTGAATACGTTCAATTTGGCTACTTTCCTCACAAGTAACTACCCAAATCTCGTTAACTAAATCAGTCATGTTAGCTTCAAATAATAAAGGAATTACTAAAACAATAATAGGATTAGTTAAAGTGGCTACTTCAGAGATAAATTTAGCTCTAACATAGGGGTGTATTTGACTTTCTAACCAGTCTTTCTCTTGGGGTTGTGTAAAGATAATTTTTCCTAAAGCTTGTCGATTGAGATTACCATCAGGAAGTTTAACAGCATCCCCATAACGTTGATAGATAGCTTGGAGAATTGGTGAATCCATCGCTACTGCTTCACGAGCATATAAATCAGCATCGAGAATAGGTAGGTGATATTTTTGAGCTAGGTAACGAGATACGGTAGTTTTGCCCGTAGCTATTCCTCCAGTTAAACCAATTATTCTACTCATGATAAATTTAAAACAGTCAATACTAGAAAAAGTAAGAATTGTTATGACCAAAAAATTTGAATATAAAAATATTCGCTTCGATTTTAAAGGACGTGGAATTACTCAAGAAATTAACCTTCTGGATATAGATGGCAAAAGAGTAAGAGGATGGTATCAAAATACGAACGAAGTACCAACCTTACCAGAACTTTTAAATGCTGCAGGAGATGATGGTTGGGAACTAGTATCACATACCGTTAATCAAGATAATCAAGCCAATGGAGTAACCTTTCACTATTTATATTTTAAGAGGGAAATTGTCTAATTAAATCCTTTCACAAGCACCAATACTTACCCAATTACTAGATCCATCAGCCCAGTGTTCCTTTTTCCAGATAGGGGCGTTATGTTTGAGGGTATCAATAGCGTAACGACAAGCGTCAAAAGCTTCCCCTCGATGGGGACAACCTACGGCGACTAAAACACTAATCTCCCCTATCATTAATTTTCCTGTACGATGATGTATGACTAAGCGATTAGTGTCTCTCCAGGTTTGGCGAATTGTTTGCGCAATTTCTTTAAAGATTACTATAGCCATAGGTTCATAAGCTTGATATTCTAGAAAAATAACGGGTTTTCCCTCGGTTTGATTACGTACTGTACCACTCATTAAAACGATCGCCCCATTTGCTCCATCATCGGCTAGCTGATATGCTTCTGTTAGAGATAGGGGAGCGAAGGTTATTTTTAAACTATCGGGAGAATCACTATAATTCATGTTGTTTTTAACTAGCTCCACTCATCAGATATAATAAAGCCATGCGTATAGCTACACCACTGGTAACTTGTTGAGAAATTAAGCTAAATTCAGGATCATCCATTAAATCAGAACTAATCTCTACTCCTCTATTTACAGGTCCTGGATGTAAAACTTTTACACCTGGTTTAGCTCTCGACAGGCGATCGCGAGTAATGCCATAATATTGATGATATTCTCGTAAACTTGGTAAGAGGTTATCGGTCATTCTCTCTCGTTGTAATCTTAAGGTCATGATAAAATCAGCGTCAGTAAGAGCATTATCTAGACACCAATCAACCTTTAAGCATCCCGAAGCATCAGCAAGTAAATCAGCAAAATATTGAGGAACTAGAGTCGGTGGACCTGCTAAGTAAACTTGTGCACCACAACAGGTTAAACTCCAAATATTAGAACGAGCTACCCTAGAATGAAGAATATCCCCGACGATCGCGATTTTTTTGCCTTCTAAAAGCTCTAATCGGGGTTGTTTAGGATCTAAGATAGTACAGATAGTAAATAGGTCTAATAACGCTTGTGAGGGGTGTTCGTGTTGACCATCACCTGCGTTAAGGATTCCTACTCCTAAGTTTAGCCTATCCATTTCTTGGGCGATCGCTTCTGGTACTCCCGATTCACGGTGGCGAATTACAAACATATTCGCTCCCATAGCTACATAAGTTTTGGCTGTATCTAAGATAGTTTCTCCCTTGGTTAAAGAAGAACTACTTGGGGCAAAATTGAGTACATCTGCTGATAATCTTTTAGCCGCCAACTCAAAACTACTACGTGTACGTGTCGATGGTTCAAAGAATAAATTAGCGATTACTTGTCCCTGTAAGGCTGGTACTTTCTTAGTTTTACGTGACAATACTTCTTGAAAACTCAAAGCGGTTTGTAAAATTACCTCATATTCAGATTTAATAAAATCTTCTAGAGAAATAATATGACGTCGATTCCAGGTACTAGTCATTTGCGATTAATCTATAATGTCAATGCGATACTCTAAAAAATACTTATCATGAAAAAACTATTAATGACCGTTGCTTTAGTTTTTATTCCAGTTATGACTAGTTTGGCTCAAGAGCAAGGTGAACTAGTCTCCTCAGAAACAGGGGTTAGCTATGATAGATTAGCAGATTTATTATCTCAACAACAATGGCGTCGCGCTAACGATCAAACCCTTAATCTTTTATTGCAAGCTTCAGGAAGACAGACTCAAGGATGGTTGGATTTAGAGAGTTACCGCACTTTACCCTGTACTGACCTAGAGATTATCGATCGCCTTTGGGTAGAATATTCTGGTGGTCATTTTGGTTTTAGTGTCCAATTGCCTATTTTTCTAGAAACAGGTAATCAACCTGGAAGATTAATTGATGAGACTGCTTTTGAAGAATTTGGCGATCGCGTAGGTTGGCGTCAAGAAGGAGAATGGATCTTTTTTAAAGAAAACCTGATTTTTAGTTTAGACTCACCCGATGGTCATTTACCCAATCCTCGCCAAATTTACGAAGTCAGTGGTAATCGACTAGATTTTACCACCTTTGCTCAAAGATTAGTTGAGTGTAAGATTGGCGTATCTGATTAGAATTAGGAAAAATATGATATATCGGAATAATAGCACCTAAAACCTAACACCTGACACCTTCCTAGGAACTTATCTAAGGGTTAACTTGTTGACAACTCCAGTTAAAAGATTCATCTAAAGTATAGATATAGCGATTTTGGGGGTCACCTCGTAATTCTAGGTGATCTACCTCTACAGCATCTAATAATAGCAGACAAAAATTATCCAAGGGGATCTCTTTATTGATGTATAAAGGTTTAAAAGCGTCTTTATCCTCAGTTAGTGCTTGTTGAGGCTCCGGCCAAGCAAACTGTATTCTAGCTGCATCAGATAATTGTTGCCAAGCTAGAGAACGAGCTGTGCTTAAATTAGAGTCTGTATTGTCAACCGAAACTATTAACAGTTGACCACGGAGACGAAATTGTTCTCTAGTTTTAGGAAAATACCAACAGATTTCCCCCCAAGGTTGTTGAAGAATCTGTTGATATTTCTCACTACGACTATCTGTTACCATTTGCAATTGGTTAGTTTCTTCGCGGAAACCACGGAAAACAACCGTACGATTACGAGGTAGTCCATCTAATCCCAAGGTAGCTAATTGTAGATAACGAGCCGAGGGTAAACTACGATTGCGGTAGAGTGCGTGAGTGAGCAGCGATCGCCAAGGAGCAAGAACCACCACTATACTTGTTGAGTAGTAACATAATCTATAGCTTGACCTTCCCAATCGGGCTGTTTCCATACCTGATTATCTAGGGCCATTTGTTCAATTATACTAGCTAAACGTAAAGCCTTGAGGGCTTGTTCTCCACCGACTGAAGGTTGATTACCACCTCTGACACAGTTGATGAAATGTTCTAGTTCAGCGTGTAAAGGCTCTATATTACTTGTATAAACTTTTTCGATTAAACCATCTTGACGATAGAGAACTTGACCATAGTCGGTGGTATAATCTGCGGTAGTTTGACGGTGAATTAAAATATCATTATTAAGAAAATCGGCTTCAGTCAGAGAATTTTTACAATGAGCAATCAGACGACGAATTTTACGGTGAGTAACTTTACTAGCAGTAATAGTAGCAACTAAACCATTAGCAAATTGTAGAATCGCGGTGACGTAGTCTAAATTACCAGAATGCAAGGAACTATTACCAGAAGCAGTGAGTTTAATTACAGGAGAAGGAACTAACTCCATCAGTAAGTCGATGTCGTGGATCATCAAATCTAAAACCACAGAGACATCATTAGCGCGATCGGAATAAGGACTCATCCGATGAGCTTCGATCGCCAGAATTTCCTCTGTTTTGAGTACTTTACTTAATTCTTGGAAAGCGGGGTTAAAGCGTTCAATATGACCAACCTGTAAAATCGACTTAGATTCAGCTGCAGCATTAACCAGGGACTCAGCTTCCTCGATACTAGAAGCGATGGGTTTTTCAATCAAGACATGAACTCCGGCTTGTAAACATTCTATCCCGACTGGGTGATGTAAACGAGTAGGAACAGCGATACAAACCGCATCGACATGAGGTAATAAGTCTTGATAACTCTCAAAAAAGCGAATACGATATTTACTAGCTATATCTAAACCTCTTTCTACATTGATATCAGCAATTCCCACCAATTCAATATCCTTGATCAGACTTAAAACCCTGGTGTGATGTTGTCCCATATTCCCTACACCAATCACCCCGATACGTATAGGTTGGGGATTTCGCCACTGATTTTGCTGATTAAAGCCTTCTAACATATTGTATTTTAACTCCTCTACCACTTTGTTATAGATAATTTTTTATTTGGTATAACCACTCAGATAGTAGCATAGATAGAAAAAATGTAAAGAAGCTTAACAATCACATTGCTGATTTTCTTAACCAGATGATAATCTACTGCGTCTCCAAGTCAAGGTAGGATTATGTTTAAGACTGAAAAACTTAAAGTAAAAAGCTATGACTATATCTCCAGCAACTACTAGCAATATTAATCTTAACGACGCAGACTACTATTTCAACCGAGAATTAAGCTGGTTAGATTTTAACCAAAGAGTTTTAGAGGAAGCTTTAGACACTCGTACACCTTTACTAGAACGTCTTAAATTTACAGCTATTTTTAGCTCTAATTTAGACGAATTTTTCATGGTGAGAGTAGCTGGGTTAAAACAACAATTAGCCGCAGGTGTAACCCAGTTAACCTTCGATGGTAGAACTCCCGAAGAGCAACTAGAGGAAATTAGTGAACGTTTACGTCCTTTAGTCAAACAACAGAGCGAGAATTTTGAGTATAATCTGAAAACTCAGTTAGTTGATCATGGTGTTCATTTACTCAATTACGTGGATTTATCCCAAGAACAACGTAATTATCTCAAAGAATACTTTGAAGAGAATATTTTCCCTGTACTAACTCCTTTAGCGGTAGATCCTAGCCATCCTTTCCCCTACATTTCTAATTTGAGTCTAAATTTAGCAGTCTTAATGAATGATCCTGAGACTCACGAGGAACTATTTGCCAGAGTAAAAGTACCTACCAATATCTTACCTAGGTTTGTCAGTTTACCTAAAGGTTTAAGACAACCTGAACACAATGGCAAAAAATCCCTCTGGACTGGAGTTCCTCTAGAACAAATTATCGCTCATAATATAGAAGCTTTATTCCCGGGAATGAATGTTCAAGAATGTCATCCTTTTCGGGTTACTCGCAACGCTGATATCTATCTCGAAGAGGAGGAAGCTGATGATTTATTACTTGCTATTGAAGCGGAAGTGCGTAAACGTCGGGTAGGTAGAAACGCAGTTAGATTAGAAATTTACGCCTCTACTCCTAATCATATCCGCACTATGTTGATGGAAGACCTAGAACTCGAAGAAATAGACGTCTATCCCATCAATGGTTTATTAGCGTTAGGGGATTTATTTTCTTTCATGTCTTTACCCCTACCAGAGTTAAAAGATGAACCCTGGAACGCGGTATCTCATCCTCGTTTTAGTCGTCTGAGTGATCTTAATTTGCTCAATGATGCTGAAGCTACAGAAGGAGAGGATATCTTTAACGTTATTCGTGATGGAGACATTTTAGTTCATCATCCCTATCATTCTTTTGCAGGTTCAGTAGAACAGTTTATCGCACAAGCTGCTCATGATAACCAAGTTCAAGCCATTAAAATGACTCTCTACCGTACTTCGGGTGATTCTCCTATTATTAACGCCTTGATTGCAGCTGCTGAAAATGGTAAACAGGTAGTAGCCCTAGTAGAACTAAAAGCGCGTTTTGATGAGGAGAATAACATTAATTGGGCGCGTAAATTAGAACAAGCTGGAGTCCACGTGGTTTATGGTTTAGTTGGCTTAAAAACCCATACTAAAATCGTTTTAGTAGTGCGTCAAGAAAAACAGGAAATTCGCCGTTATGTCCATATTGGTACGGGTAACTATAATTCGAAAACAGCTAAACTCTATACAGATTTAGGACTATTTAGCTGTCGTCAAGATTTAGGTGCAGATTTAACGGATTTATTTAATTTCCTCACGGGTTATTCTCGCCAAAAATCTTATCGTAAACTTCTGGTTGCACCTGTAAGTATGCGTAGTCGTATGCTAGCTATGATTAAACGCGAAATAGAACATTGTCGTAGTGGTGGCACAGGTCGCATGATTATTAAGGTTAATTCTCTAGTTGATTTTGAGATGATTAAAACTCTCTATGAAGCTAGTCAAGCAGGAGTCCATATTGATTTAATTATCCGTGGTATTTGTTGTCTTCGTCCCGGTGTAGAGGGTGTCAGTGAGAATATTCGGGTTATTAGTATCATTGGTCGCTTTTTAGAACATTCTCGCATCTTTTACTTCCACAATGGTGGTAACGAAGAGATGTATATTGGGAGTGCTGACTGGATGCCACGTAATTTAGATCGTCGTGTAGAAGCGGTTACCCCTCTCGAAGATCCTGAAGTGCGTAAAGATATTCAAGAATTCCTCGGGGTGATGTTAGCAGATAATCGTCAAGCTTGGGAATTACAATCTGACGGTACTTATATACAAAGACGTCCTCAAGAAGGAGAAAAGGAACAAGGTACTCATCAAGTGATGATGGCAACTGCACTTAAATTAGCTAAGAGTATTAGTTAAACTTTTAATCCTCAAATTACCTTTTCAACTCAATTTAACCTAATGCTAGAGAAGCTGTCATATGATGCCAACTAAGCTAAAATCATTGAGAAGAAATAAGTACCGATTTATAATTATAATCTCGGAACTTTAATCTTATCCTGTGGCACTAAATAGCAGTTTCCCTAGCAATACCGATATTGGCGAGAAATTATGTTAAGATTATTTGCTAGAGTAAATATACTTAGTTTTATTCTACTTATAATTATAAATATAGCTAGTAATTAAACCTTCTGAAGGAAAAGGAGGTTATGGCTGTGGAAAGAAAACCTATCTCTCAATTCTTAACATCCCAGTGGACAGGAAAGAGGGTATTAGTGACAGGGGCTTCAGGATTTAAAGGTAGTTGGTTATGCAAGACACTTTTAGATCTGGGCGCTCAGGTGTATGCTACTATTCCCATTCACAACGTCAGACACCCCCACTCAGCTTATCAACTTTTTGGGCTAAGTCAAGATGTGGTTGAAGTTTCATTAGACATATCAGATAGCCAACTTGTTTTTGATATTATTAACACGGTAAGACCAGACGTTATTTTTCATCTTGCCGCCAAAGCTCAGGTTACCATTGCTCAGCAAGATCCTAGGAGAGCATTCATGGTAAATACTATGGGCACAATTAACTTATTAGAAGCTTGTCGACATTTAGAAATTGGAGAAAAAATATTAATCATTTCAACTGATCACGTATTTGGGGATGGTCCAATTCCCAAAGATGGGTTTGTCGAAAGTAGTCCAGTCAGTTATGCTGGACCTTACGATACATCGAAAAGCATGATGGAATTAGCTGTTCGGTGTTATCATAAAACTTACTCCTATCAATTGCCTGCTATTGGGATCACAAGAGCAGCAAATGTTTTTGGATATGGCGATACCGCACCTAGAAGAATTATTCCCCAGTTCATTAATTCCGCAGTTAAAGCTCCTCATAAAATTTTTGTGAAATATCCTTGTAATGGTCGTCAGTTTATTTATGTCAACGATATCATTGCAGGTTACATACGGGCTGCTTCATCTCTTCACGAGGGTGACCAAAAAGTTAGAACATTATCATATTTTTCTCAGGATATAGAGGATAGCAAACCTTTTACGCCAACTTTTCATTTTGCTCTATCAGATTATGACAGCTATAGCGAAAATGGGGAAACATTCATCAGAATCAGTAATCTTGCTCGAATGATTAAATCGATTGTATCGGATGTCAATTCAGACTGGTGTAAAGAGGAGGGGGTTTGCAATGTCGAAATTGATCAAGAGGGAAACATTGACTATGCACCTAATGAAAATCCTTATCAGGCAATGAATTGCTCTGATACCTTCACCCGTCTCAATTGGAAACCGCAGACATCCCTTGAAGATGGACTGAAAAAAATGGCACAATGGTTTTATATTCTGAACAAAAATGATATTTTTGAATTAAAAAAATTAATCGAAGAGGAAAGCCAAAACATTACTAAATCTCTTTTGAATTAAAGCTAACTAGCCCCGATAAAAATCTCATCTTTATTAGATCAAGATAATCAAAATGAGAAGAAAAGCCGGAAAAATAGACATAAAAAATACTGCCTAAACTCTCGGCAGAAATGTGAAATAGGTGGTTGTGTTATGAAAAACAATAATTTCTTGAATATCCTTATAGTTAGCTCAGAAAATGGAAATCTTTCAGGTGCTAAAGTGGGCGGGCTTGGGGATTTTATTAAAGACTTTTCATTTGCACTAGTAAAACAAAACTGTCACGTATCTGTTGTTATCCCTTCCTATGGATTTCTTCATAAATCACCAAATTCCCAATTTCTCGAAACTATAACTTTCCAATTTTCTGGACAGAGTGAGGAAGCTCAAATTTTTCAAGTTATATCTGAAACTTCTGATCAAGTTAAACAAATCATCATACAGCATCCAAATTTGGTTTCATTGGATGAAAATGGTCAATACGAAATTTATCACCACGACTTAGATTCAGAACCTTGTAAAACCGATGCCTCAAGATATGCTCTTTTTTGCTCCGCCGTAGCGGAGGGGATTGAACAGGGTGTTTTTGGATGTCTTGACTGTATTCACCTCAATGACTGGCATTGTGCCTGTCTTCTCATCCTCCGTGCCTATCACCCAAATTACCAAGTTTTCCGAAAAATAAGAACGGTATATACGATCAACAATTTGTCCTATCAGGGATTGCGTCCCTTTGCGGGGGATCAATCCTCTTTAGATTCGTGGTATCCAAATTTAAAATACGACAGAGATAAGCTGGCAGATCGAAGACGGTCAAACTATCTTAACCTGATGAAGGCTGGGATTAATTTAGCTGATACGATCACCACTGATTCCCCTTCCTACGCTCAAGAAATCCTCTGCCCGAGTGAAGCACCTCGTTTTTACGGTGGTGAAGGACTTGAAAAAGAGCTTTTACTAGCCTTAGAACAAGGTCGGCTCTTTGGAATTTTACTGGGATGTGAGTATCCCGCCAAACGAATTATTCCTAAGCTCACTTTTTCTGACCTTATAAATTTATTGAAATCGGAAATTATACGGTGGAAGCAAACAGCAAAAGCTCTTTACTCTAATCACTCATTGGCTTATGAACGATTAACAAAATTGAGCTATCTCTCAGACAAGCCCCCACTAATACTAACCAGCGTGTGTCGGGTTGTAGAGCAGAAACTCTATTTGATCAAGGCATCAGGAAATCAATTTAGATCCGGTCTTAGTGGAATTTTAGAGGGACTTGGAAAACAGGGAATTTACATATTACTCGGTACTGGCGAGGCAGAATATGAAGAGTTTTTGACTGAAATTGCCTCTGAATTTGACAATTTCTTGTTTCTCAACGGTTTTGGTTCGGAAGATTGTGCAGCAGCGCTATATGCCAATGGCGACCTTTTTCTGATGCCGAGTTCTTATGAACCCTGTGGCATTAGTCAGATGTTAGCTATGCGTGATGGGCAGCCTTGCCTTGTCCATAAAGTTGGTGGTTTGAAGGATACGGTTATTGACGGAGTTAATGGTTTTGTTTTTGATGGTGATTCTGTCCCAGAACAAGTGGATAACTTTGTTGCGTCTTGTCTAAAGGCGATCGAACTCAAATTGAATAATCCGACTCAATGGCAACAAATCTGTCAGAAAGCACAAAAATCTAGGTTCTTGTGGAAGGATACCGTCCTTCAATACCTAGAAAATGTTTACACTCAAAGCGTTTTTTAACTCATTGATTAAAAATAGTTAAGGAGAAAGGCCATGTCTATAAATCAAGATACCCAACAAGATAATTCTTTGATAAGAGCTCGGAAACAAACTGAAGAATACAAACGCTTACAAGAAGCTCGTAATGGTGAAAAGTGTTGGAAAAAATGGGGTCCCTATTTAAGCGATCGCCAATGGGCAACTGTCCGAGAAGATTATAGTGAAGATGGTAATGCTTGGGGCTATTTTGGTTACGATCAAGCTCGTTCTCGTGCCTACCGTTGGGGAGAAGATGGAATATTTGGAATTTCTGATGATCGTCAGCTTCTCTGTTTTGCCCTAACTCTTTGGAATGGAGAAGATGATCATCTCAAAGAAAGATTTTTTGGCTTAACAGGATTGGGTAGCTGGCCTAATGAAGGAAACCACATGGAAGATGTCAAAGAGTATTATTTTTATTTAGACAATACTCCTACTCATTCCTATATGAAGGCATTATATAAATATCCTTATAAATACCCTTATGATGAATTGACAAAAGAAAACAACACCAGATCAAAAGAAGATCCAGAATATGAGCTAATTGATACGGGATGCTTTGACGCAGGATATTTCGATGTCCTTATCGAATATGCGAAGAACTCTCCTGAAGATATTTTGATTAAAATTACAGTTTGGAATCAAGGCACTAAAGCACATAAACTCCATATTCTTCCTACTCTTTGGTTTCGCAACACTTGGTCATGGGCTAAGGATGCGAAAGCAGAAAAGGATAAATTACATTTGGAAGCTTTACCAGAGCCAATCGAAAATAATGCAGTCATTTTAGCTCATCATGAGGATTTGGGTGAATACTATCTTTACTGTCAAAATGAAATTCCTCTATTATTTACTGACAATGAAAACAATGAATATCTTTTGAACAGTCCTAATCATAGCCCTTATGTTAAGGATGGCATCAATAATTGTGTTGTGGGTCAACAGATCAAACAAGTGAATCCCTTACAAAGAGGCACAAAAGCATCTGCTCATTATATATTCACTCTCCTTCCTAAAAAACCTAAAGAAATATGGTTGCGCTTGACAAATATTTCTCCTAGTACTATTTCTGAGCCTTTTGGGTCTGATTTTGAGAAAGTTTTTGAAGACCGCAAACGAGAAGCTGACAAATTTTATGAAGTTATCACTCCTTTTTTCGTGGATAAGGAAAAAGAGGAAAAGCAAAAGCAAATGAAACAATTACAACGACAAGCATTTGCTGGAATGTTGTGGAATAAACAATTTTACTATTACATTGTTAAGGATTGGCTCAATGGAGATACAAATGGACAATCAGAACAAATTTATCCTCCTTATGAACTTACGGAAGAGATAAAAGCTCAACGAAGCTCTGTTAGAAATCAAAATTGGCAACACTTGAGCAATCAAGATATAATCTCGATGCCGGATAAATGGGAATATCCCTATTATTGTGTATGGGATTCCGCTTTTCATGCCATTACTTTTGCTTTAATTGACCCTGATTTTGCTAGAGAGCAATTAAAATTATTTACTCAGTCTCCTGACTATATGAATGAGCATAATGGACAAATACCATCCTGTGAGTTTGATTTTAGTCAGATTCATCCACCGAATATTGCCTGGGCAGCTTTAAAAATTTATGAGATAGAAGAGGAAATGTATGGTTCATCAAGTTTACAATTTTTAGTTTCAATATTTGAAAATTTACAACCGAATTTGAAATGGTGGTACGACAATAACAAGTGTAATAAATTGGGAACAATAGAATCTAAGTATCTTTTTCAAGCTGGATTTTTAGGTTTGGATAATATTTGTATAGTTGATCGGAATCAATTCATGAACAATGATACAGTGAAAATAGAACAAGTTGATGCGACCAGTTGGGCAGCAATATTCTATTTGAATATGCTCAAAATTGGGACAATGACAATGTTAAATTTACAAGGTCAACAAAAATTTGAAAAACACAAAGAAAAAGTCAAAGATTTTCTTAAAAAGTTTATCTTAATTGTACATGAAATAAACGAAATTGTTAATGAGCATCAAGCATCTTTATGGGATAAAAAGGATAATTTCTTTTATGAAGTTTTCAAAATTTCCTTAGAAAAATTTTCCCTCGAACTGCCTTTAAAATACCGCTCATGCCTAGGTTTTATTCCTATTGTAGCTGTAGAGATTTTCAAAGCTACAGAACCCAATAATTTGACTGAAATCTTGAGAGAAAATATTTCTGAATTGTTTGGTTTGCCAAGAGAGCAATTTGAGTATTTATTAGGAGAGGAAGAATATATTGATATTCGCAAGCCTGGGGAGGAGGATGAGAATCAGGAACTTGATATGTTCCTATCTATTGTTAATAAACCGAAGCTGTATCATCTTCTTGATAAGATGCTTGATGAGCCTGAATTTTTGAGTCATTATGGTATCCGTTCTCTATCTAAATTTCATGAAGAACATCCTTATCAATTAGATGGTAAAATCAATATTGCGTGGCGACCTGGTGATGTACAAACTTTCCCAATTGAAATGAAATATGAACCTGCGGAAACAAAAGTTCCTGTACATAGTACTAATTCTAATTGGCGTGGACCGATTTGGTTTCCAATTAATTTTTTGCTGATTGAGTCATTTAAAAAATTTCATGAATACTTTAATGTATGTTTACATGAAGAAAACTTTAAGGTTCTCTGTCCTTCTGTATCCCATCACAGGATTTCTCTCCAGGAAGTTGCAATTGAAATTTCTGAAAGACTCATTAATATTTTTCTGACTACGACTGAAGGAAAACGTGCAGTTTATGGAAATAATCCTAAAATTTACGATCTATTTAAAGATCCTGGAACAGGCGAACAAGACTTGATCCTATTCTACGAATATTTTAATGGGGATACAGGTCAAGGACTAGGTGCTAGTCATCAAACTGGTTGGACAGGACTCGTCGCTAATTTGATTCATCAGGTGATAAAATACGAGTACGAAAAAACTGTAGCTGAAAAAGAACAGGATCAAGTAATTCCCTAAACGGCTTCTTAACCTTTCCCCAATACTGGATAGAGCGCACCTTAATACTCAGTTGTACTCCATCATTTTCAAAGCTATACTCAAATTAGCCTGTGTCCACAAAAGAGGAGTATTGGGGTTAGGTAAATAACGACTATTTTCTAGATAGTAGAGTTCTGGGCATTTGAACTCGCCCAAGGGACAATCTTCTCCTGTAAGCTGTCCTAAAGAGCGATTGAGATAATAAATTTGCTCTTGGCGATATTTTTCTTGGCGAGTTTTTTGAAACTTGAGTCCAAAGATAATAGAAATAATCGGATCGAAAAGACACCATTGTGCCTCTTCTCCCTTTTTTAACAAGCTATCTCGCGATCCCATATCCTGGCTAAAATCAGTTGTTCGAGATTCTGCCGGAAGTTTCTGCCTATAATCAGCACACCAGTAAGAATCTCCCAGATATCGCTTAATACCGTAATCGCCTTGAAGGTTATTAATGACATCTCGAAGAATTTGCTCTCCTATCTCATCATCAATCACTTGTAGAGGATAAATCAAAAAAAGCAATGCTGCATCATAACGTCTTTTTTTAGTTTCTGGTTGAATGCACTCTGCAGGTAGAATATGATTGAGAACAATTGTTCCCTGAGCAATTAACTTGTTCAAAAACTGAATCCTAACAGGGATATCCTGATATTGACAGGCAGGAACAAGAATATTTTCCTTAAGGAGTAGTTGTTTGAGTTCTTTAAGTCCTGCTATCACCACACCAATACTAGATGCTTCTACTTTTGGTTCTTCTTCCCAGTGACCGTTATCTTCATCATCCCAGTAACGAATTGCCTGAAAGTAAAAGGGAAAAAGTGCTAGGATTTCTAAATCTTCTGGCTGAAGTTTTAGATACCCTTCGTTAGCTAGCTTGCAGTAGAACCAGAGAAAATATCCCAAGGCATCGTTTTGTGAGTGTCCCCATTGTTGATCGAGTTCCGCCAAATTAATGCCATCAAATCTAATATGAGGACGTTCCATTGCCTGACCTGAATCTACTTCAGCTTCAATCACTCTTTCAAAACGCGATTGAAACTTTTTGAAGTAATCCATTAACGAGGTTACGTTCCTAATCGCTACATCAGTTTCTCCCCGAACATAGAGAGCATGAGCTATGTGTATATTGTCTCTTATCCACACTTTATCATATCCAGTTGATTCGATTTCTTTTTTTAAAATTGCTGCTGAGAATAATCCCGTTTCCAACTCAGGAAAATTGAAAGTTTCTTGCTGTTGTAAAAATTCAAAAATAGTGGAGATATCCTCTAAAAAATAGCTTGATTTAATCAAATCTAGAAGTTTTAAGCTATTAATGATTAATCTTTGATGTCTTAACATTGCTAAAATTTCTAAGAGGGGTATGGCTAGTGGTGCTTTAGCTTATTTTTCTAAATTTTAATAAGTACTATAGCACTACGCGCAGGCAGTTCTAATACTTATTTTGACTCTGATGAAAGATGTGAGGAAAAGGCTTTTCAAGGCAAAAGTAAATATGTAATATAATATATAGAAATAATAACCCCTAACCCCGAACTCCTTTCCTCACTTTGGTATTAATCGCGATAAATCTGCTTGATGACTGTACCATCAGGAGAAATTAACTCTAGATGTAGAGGCATTTGTCCTGCTGCGTGAGTAGAACAAGATAAGCAAGGATCGTAACAACGAATACCCGCTTCTACACGATTTAACATCCCTTCGGTAATTTCTGAACCATGAATATAATGTTTAGCTATTTGAGTAATAGTTTTATTCATAGCCAGATTATTATTACCAGTAGCGATAATCAGGTTAACTTTTTCGATTAAACCATTGTCATTAACTTGATAATGATGGAACAGAGTACCCCTGGGGGCTTCACTAACACCGATCGCGTTAAGATTATTAACTCCTCCTACAGCGCGAACTCTAGGGGAGAGAAGATCAGGGTCATCCATTAAGCGGGCGATACGTTCTAAACAACCGAGAATTTCTACCAAACGAGCGTAATGATAGAAGAAAGAAGAGGTAGCCACTCCACCTGCGCGATCGCGGAGTTCTTGTAATTCCCTGTCGGCGGCTTCTGTACCAAAACCTGAACAGACATTAATTCTAGCTAAAGGTCCAACGCGATAGATACCGTCGGGGTAACCCAAGGGTTTATAGTAGGGAAATTTCAGATAAGACCAATTTTCTACAGATTCACCAATAAAGTCTTGATAGTTATCTTCACTAAGGTTATCGGCGACGATATTTCCTTCACTATCACTAAAGCGTAAGTGACCGTCATAATGTTCCCATTCACCTGTAGGACTAACTAAACCCATGAATAGTGAGGGAAACTTACCAAAGTTTTCTACCTCTGTTTGAAAATCATCCAGGAGATTTTTAAATAAATCTAGGGCTAGATTAATGGTAGCAAAAGATTCCGGGAGACGTTCTACGATCCAGGCGCGACTTTCAGGAGAGAGAGGCGATCTCACTCCTCCAGGTACTGTCCAAGCTGCGTGTATTTTGCGCGCGCCGAGTAATTCAATAATGGTTTGTCCAAATTGACGTAAACGGATACCTGCGCGGGCTAAATCGGGGTTAGCGGCGATTAAACCGAAGACATTGCGTTTAGCTGGATCGCTATCCCACCCCAACAGAAAATCGGGACTACTGAGGTGGAAAAAGGAGAGTGCGTGAGATTGGGTAATTTGTCCAAGATTCATTAAACGGCGTAATTTAACAGCCGCTGTAGGGATTTGGACGGCGAGAATTTTATCTCCTGTTTTAGCTGCTGCTAGGAGGTGAGAAACGGGACAAATTCCACAGATTCTAGCGGTAATTCCCGCCATTTCTGTAAAAGGTCTCCCCTCACAAAATTTTTCAAAGCCTCTATATTCTACGACGTGAAAGCGAGCGTCTGAGACTTCTCCTTGATCATCGAGAAAGACGGAGATTTTGGCGTGACCTTCGATCCGCGTAATCGGATCTATAACTACAGTTTTACTCATGATAGATTACTGAGGTACATAACGATTGATACAAGTACTAACGATTTCTTGAAATGCTGGGGGAAGAGGTTGACCTTCGGCGACTTGGCGATCGATTGTTTCAAACTGTTCAAAAGTGTACATATTTTGTATTTCGTAAATATAACAACTACAAATATTTTGAGCTAGTTGAAACTCTACACCATCACTTGTAGCTGCTTCTGTACAGCTATTGATAAAACCTGAGACAACTTCTGGAGAATATTGATTAACTGGTTGTTGCTTGTTAACAAGACCAAGAGCACTACTTTGGGGAAGTAATAAACCTAGTAAGGAAATAACAAGAGTAGGAATTGGTCTAGTGATCATGGTCATATTTTTTACTAAATGCGTCTTTTCTAGGATAATGCCCAAGAGAAAGTTAACGCATTTTGATTCAACCAAACTTAATCATTTCGCGACCCTGCATTAGAGGTTGTTCTCCTTTGAGTAGGGGTTCAAGGGTAGCGCGAATACGATTAGCATCAGGGGGACAACCCGGCATATAAATATCTACAGGAACAATTTCATGGACTGGGAGAACTTGTTCGAGTAATTCTGGGACGATACCTGGTTCATGGGGTAATTGACGTTGCAGGTCACCTAATTCTAGGTAAGCGCGTTTGAGTACTGGTTCTGCTCCACCTAACATATTGCGCATCGCTGGTACGTTAGCGGTTACCGCACAATCCCCAAAAGAGATCAGGGTTTTAGTATTTTTTCTGACGATGTGAATCAGTTCGAGGTTATCTTCGTTGGCTATACCACCTTCAACTAGACAGACATCTACGTTTTCGGGGTAGATTTTTAAATCACATCCTACGGGACTATAAACTACTTCTACCTGTTCTGCTAGTTCTATAAGCCATTCGTCTAGGTCTAAAAAAGACATATGACAACCAGAACAACCTGCTAACCAAACGGTGGCGAATTTTATCTTATCCATTGTTGTTTTTTCCTTGCTGTGACTAAGAAATCGAGTAAACCGGGATCGCTGTCTTTTTCTCCTGTGGTTTCTCCTTTATGGAAGATAGCACCTGTGGGACAAGCTTGCACACATTTCCCACAAGAGGTACAGGAGTTAACTTCTCCCCAGGGTTGGTCTAAACCTGAGATGACATAACATTTTTCACCGCGATTAGCTACATCCCAGACGTGTGCTCCTTCTATTTCGGCGCAGACGCGTACACAACGGGTACAGAGGATACAACGGTTATGATCGATGGCAAAACTCGAATGAGAGATGTCTATGGGGCGATCGGGGAAGCGATAGGAGAAGCGGGAATGATCCATGCCTACGGTAACTGCCATATCTTGCAATTCACAAGCCCCATTGGCGACACAAACGGAACAGACGTGATTACCTTCGGAAAAGAGTAATTCTACTGTCATTTTGCGATATTCTCGCAGTTTGTCTGTTTCTGTGTTTACTTCCATGCCTTCGGCTACTTCAGTAACACAGGCAGGGAGTAGTTTATTAATCCCTTTGATTTCTACTAAGCAAAGACGACAAGCCCCAACGTCTGAGACTCCTTCGAGATGACAGAGAGTGGGTATAGTAATACCTGCTTGTTTAGCCGCTTCGAGAATGGTAGCCCCTGCTTCGACAGCGACGGGAGTATCATTGATCGTAAGAGTTTTAACTGACATTTTTTCTCCTGTGGTGATTATTTGATTAGGGCTAAGTATTCTTCTCGGAAATAGCGCCAAGTACTTAAGACTGGATTAGGTGCGGTTTGTCCTAGTCCACAAAGACTAGTTTCTTTAACCATCTGACAGAGAGATTCCATGAGTTCTAAGTCTTGGGTTGTGGCTCGTTTGTCGAGTAATTTAGTTAAGAGGTTATGGAGTTGTACTGTACCTGTTCGACAGGGTATGCACTTACCACAGGTTTCTTCACGACAAAATTCCATGTAAAATTGAGCTACTTCTACCATGCTGGTATCTTGATCCATGACTACCATTCCTCCTGAACCCATCATCGAACCGATTTTAATCAAGGAATCGTAGTCAACTGGGGTATCTAGTAGTGAAGCGGGGATGCAACCTCCTGATGGTCCTCCTGTTTGCACGGCTTTGACTTCTCCATCAGGTACTCCCCCACCCATTTCTATAACTATTTCTCTGAGAGTAATTCCCATGGGTACTTCTATCAGTCCGTTGTTTTGGATTTTCCCTGTGAGGGCAAAGATTTTTGTACCTTTACTGTTATCTGTACCGATACTGGCGTACCAGTCTGCACCTTTGGTGATAATGGCTTTAATGTTGGCGAAACTTTCTACGTTGTTAATTAGGGTGGGACAGCCTCTGAGTCCTGTTTGGGCGGGATAAGGTGGACGGGGACGAGGGTTTCCTCTTCCTCCTTCGATGGAGTGTATTAAGGCTGTTTCTTCCCCACAAACAAATGCTCCTGCACCAATGCGAATGTCTATTTTGAAGTCAAAGGGAGATTCAAATATTTGTGCTCCTAATACCCCGTTTTGTTTGGCTTGTTGGATTGCTCTTTGTAGTCTTTTAATGGCTAGGGGATATTCAGCCCGCACGTATATATATCCATGGTTTGCTCCTACTGCGTACCCGGCGATCGCCATTCCTTCTAAGACTAAATGGGGATCACTCTCTAGTACGCTACGATCCATGAATGCTCCTGGATCTCCTTCGTCTGCGTTACAGATAATATATTTTTGGTTACCTGGCATTTTGGCTACGGTTGCCCATTTTAAACCTGTGGGGTAACCTCCCCCTCCTCTTCCTCTGAGTCCACTTTTGGTGATTTCTTCTACTACTGTGGCTGGGGTCATTTCGTAGAGGGCTTTATAAAGGGCTTGATACCCTCCTACTGCTATATATTCTTCTATGCGTTCGGGATCAATTTCCCCGCTATGTTGTCTGACTATACGCATTTGACGGGCAAAGAAGGGATGATCGGGATCTCCTTCTACTGCTGTTGCTGTACCTCCTGCGAGAGCGTCAATAATACTTTCTGCGTCCGCTGGAGTTACTTCTTCGTATAGTTTCCGTTGTGGTTCTACTTGTACTAGTGGACCTCTGCCACAGAAGCCCATACAACCTACTCCTATGACTTCTGCGCGATCGCCCAAACCTTTCTTCTCGATCGCTTTTTTCAGGTTGTCTTTAACTTGTAATGATTCTGCGGCTTGACATCCTGTTGAAGTGCAACAATGGAGTCTGATTTCTTTTTGTCTTTGTTTTTCTTGCTCTGCTATTGCTTGTAGTTTTGTTAAATCCATGTTCTTCTCCTCTCTACTGTTTAAAACAGTGGTGTTATTATTCTCCTTTGAGCTCTTCTATTTTTGCCCAAGTGCTCTGTGGATCTAGTTTTCCTGCTACGGTGCCATCAAACACTACCGCAGGGGCAATGCCACAAGCTCCTATACATCTGGCTGACAAAAGTGATACTTGACCATCTGCTGAGGTTTCCCCTACTTTTACTCCTAATTTTTCTTCGAGATTGGCGATAATTTTTCCTGCTCCTTTTACGTAACAAGCTGTACCCATACAGACGATACAGGTATGAACTCCACCTGGTTTTAAGGAGAACAGATGATAAAATGTCGCTACCCCATATACTTGAGATAGGGGTAATTTTAGTCCTCTGGCTATATATGTCAAGACGTCTTCTTCTAGATAACCGAAGGATTCTTGGGCTTTGTGTAATACTTCTATTAAGCCTTCGGGATTTCCGTTATGGCGTTTGAGGGTTACGTCGATGACTTTGAAGCGTTTATCGACTTTAGCTTCTTTTTTGGCTGGGGTTGTGGCAACCATTGACTCTATTCCTTTTTGCTATTTTTAAATTGCCTAAAAAGCAATGTATTTGACTTTTTCCCCAATCATTTAACAACTTAATTATTGTTTAATGATTGACTCTGATACAGTCTCCGTTTAAGTTTGACTTTATTGCTGAGATTATTGATTTTAAGTTTTCTACTAAGCTTTATTTAAGCATCTTAATTAGTAAGAATTGCTAAAATATCAAAAAGATTTAAGATTTGCTGTTATGTTAACTTGTCCTCACTGTACTCAAAAAATCTCAGCAGAGATGGTCACTTGTCCTTCTTGTCGGAAACCTCTTAAAGCTTTTGGTCATCCTGGGATCCCTTTACACTACGCTGACTCCACAGAGTATTTATGCGATCGCTGTCTCTACCATCAGGATGATACCTGTACTTTTCCCCAACGTCCTTACGCTCAAACCTGTACCCTTTATCAAGACGCTTCTGAGGAATTTAAACCTGATTCTGTAGCTAAAAAACCACTAAAATATTGGTTAAATAAGTATAAAGGCTTATTATTACTGTCTATTTTACTCTTATTAAGTCTGATTCTGACTTTAACCGCTAATTGATTTGTAAAAAACTTGCTAAGAACAAATAATTAATGCTATATTTAAATAGACCGAGAATGAATAGCGATGCTAAAGTGACAATTCAATATTGATTAGGGCTACTGACAGTTTAGTGGTTTCGTGAACTCTAGAAATTTATGCTACGTAGTAGATTTATATAGTGGTCTAGGGGTTGAGCGGTTACTCAAATTGAGTTAGCGAGAATAAAAAATTTTTGTAGATTTCTCCGAAATGTTCCTTTTCTAGTATTGATCAGCTTTTGTCCGTTTATTTCTCCACTTTCCCCGACAGTTAAAGGAACAATCGATTTATGTCAATTTATGTAGGCAACCTCAGCTATAAAGTCACCGATAATGATCTAAATGAGGTATTTGCTGATTACGGAACCGTAAAAAGAGTGCATATCCCCACAGACCGTGATACAGGTCGTCCTAGAGGTTTTGCATTTGTAGAAATGGAAACAGATGCAGAAGAAGATGCAGCGATAACTGCTCTGGATGGAGCAGAGTGGATGAGTCGTGAGATCAAAGTTAACAAAGCTAAACCACCTGAAAAAAGAAAAACTTTTGGTGGTGGTGAACGCAGACAAAATCGTTACTAAGCTTAATGATCTTGTTGGCGTAAGACTAGACTTCTAATTTAAAGGTAGAGCTAAAACAGCGCCAACGCTTTGATATAATTTTAGTTAAGGTTTCAACTAATGTGACTAGAGACTATCGTTATATCCCTCTTGCTAAAGAGATTGATTCTAATAAGCTTCGTAGTCCTATTAAGAGGTAATGACAATGGCAAAACGCCGCAATGCGAAAAAAGAAAAAGCGGCTCGTAACAAAATCAATGCAAGACAGTTTCGTAAGAAAACTAACCGCTATACTTCTAAGAATAGAAGGTTCTCAGATAACCGCAAGCCAGGTTCTGAAGAGGATACAAATCAGGATCAGTTATCAAGAGATCAGGATGTGATCTAGAGACCGTCATCAATATTAGCTTATATCGACCATTGCTTTCTGCAGTGGTTATTTTTTTTATGTAGCGCTAAAAGTAGCATTTAGTATAGAAAAATATAACTTAACACCTATACCCTTACTAATCCCCCACTTTAAAAGTAGGGGATTGTGTAGAAAGAAACAAGAATTAATCGAGTTCTTTCATTGCTAGTACAGGTTCAGTCTTGCGGTCGATACCTTTTTCAAAACCAGCTACAGCAGCGCGAGCGCGACCTGCATGCCAAAGGTGACCAACTAAGAAAAAGAAGCCTAAGATAAAGTGAGAACCAGCTAACCACTGACGTAGGTTAACGAAGTTGAAAGAGTTAGGCTCAGTAATAATACCACCAACTGAGTTGATAGAACCATTAGGAGCGTGAGTCATGTACTCAGAAGCGCGGCGAATTTGCCAAGGTTGAATGTCATTTCTGAGTTTATCTAAGTCAAGACCATTAGGTCCACGTAGGGGCTCTAACCAAGGACCACGGAAGTCCCAGAAGCGCATGGTTTCACCACCGAAGATGATTTCACCAGTAGGAGAGCGCATGAGATATTTACCTAGACCGGTAGGACCTTGAGAAGAAGCGATATTAGCACCTAATTTTTGGTCACGAACTAGGAAGATAAAAGATTGAGATTGAGAAGATTCGGCGTTAGTAGGTCCATAGAATTCGCTAGGATAAGCGGTGTTGTTGAACCAAACATAAGCAGCAGCGATAAAGCCCATTAAGGATAAAGCGCCTAAGCTGTAGGAGAGGTAAGCTTCACCGGACCAGATGAAAGCACGACGTACCCAACCAAAAGGTCTGGTTAAGATATGCCAAATACCACCACCGATACAAATCAAACCGATCCAGATGTGACCGCCGATGATGTCTTCCATGTTGTTAACACCGATGATCCAACCCTCACCACCAAAAGGTGCTTTGAGTAGATAACCAAAGATGATCGCGGGATTGAGAGTAGGATTAGTAATGACTCTGACGTCACCACCACCAGGAGCCCAAGTATCATAGACACCACCGAAGAACATAGCTTTGAACACTAGTAATAGTGCACCACAGCCCAGTAAAATTAGGTGATAACCAATGATATTGGTCATTTGATTTTTGTCTTTCCAGTCATAACCAAAGAAGCTCGAGTATTCTTCTAAGGTTTCAGGACCGCGTAAAGCGTGATAAATACCGCCTAAACCTAAGACAGCGGAGGAGATGAGGTGTAAAACACCAACGACAAAGTAAGGGTAGGTATCGATAACTTCACCACCAGGACCTACTCCCCAACCGAGAGTAGCTAGGTGAGGAATTAAGATCATACCTTGCTCGTACATAGGCTTTTCTGGTACATAGTGAGCGACTTCAAATAAAGTCATTGCACCAGTCCAGAAGACGATTAAGCCTGCGTGAGCTACGTGAGCACCTAGTAGTTTACCGGATAGATTGATTAAGCGAGCGTTACCAGACCACCAGGCGAAGCCTGTAGAATCTAGGTCGCGTCCTGCTCCAGCTAAATTAGCGTTAGAGAGCGTTACCACGTGGGAGTACCTCCTCTGGGAATACAAATTGTTCGTGGGGTTGGTCAAACGGAGCCATCCAAGCTCTTAGACCTTCGTTTAGTAAGATGTTTTTGGTATAAAAGG
>RECR01000051.1 GCA_007693955.1 Gloeocapsa sp. DLM2.Bin57 | reverse complement strand
AAATAAGGACGCGATTCATCTCACGCTTATTTGAGAAAATAAAGCTTGAGGCTTCTCGCGGTTAAGCTAAAGGGGGAGTGTGGGGAGACGGGGAGACGGGGAGTATGTTGTCTAGGAATAATAACACCTAAAACCTACTATATTAAAAAGTAATCGGAGCGATCGCCTCAATATCGGGGTCATTACCACCAATCTGATTAGTGCGCAATACCCACACTTGAGCACCATATTTTAAGAAGACACGGACGATACTATCACTAGCATAACGGGGAAACATCGTACGCCAACTTCTCAAACCATACCAGAGATTAGCTAGAGGTCTATCTTCCAGAGTACTTCCGAGATTAAACTGATTATTTTCCCAGTCAGATCGAGGTCTTCCGAAAGGCTCGAGGATATTTTTTAAGTCTTTTTTAAGTTCTTGTAATTGTGTTAAAGCGAAAGCTTGTTGGGGATTATCGCGGATTAAAGCCTTTTCAATCTCAGGATTTTGGCCCATAAGGCGATAAATATACTCAATACTAGCAAATAAAGCCTGATTAGAGTCTTGAGCACAATTATTAGCAGGTCCTACATAAGTTCCTCCCGTACCATCTCCGATGCGATAACGAGCCGTCATCACGTTTAATTGCAGTAACATATAGTCTAAAGGAGACACCAACTGTCCATCTAGATTATAGTAACCAGTAAAGGGTTCAAACTTAATCAACAAATCACAAACAGGACGAGTTCCCATCCAACCAAACTGGCGATCGCCCATATATCTAGACCAGTGTAATTGACCCGCAATTAAACCATCAGTATTGTGAGTATAGACCTGATCATAAACTATATCAAAGCGTAACTCACCCGTGAGAGGTTCTTTGATTACCGTGGCTAAACCATAAGCAAAATGACCAAAAAATATTGGTGTAGCAGCAGCTGGTTCACGTTTATTACCACCAATTCCCCCATAGACGTGAATCACCAAAGCGCGATCGCCTTCTTGCCAATTTTGTCCCTCACCACTAATCAAAACCGAGCCAATTTTACCTTTAGGTGCGATCTCATTTTGCCAAGATTGTTCTCGAATAAAACGATAACCCTGTTTAACATCATTAATCAGAGACTGTGGTTCAAGTTTTAGCAAAACCCGAGGAATGAAAGACATCACCACAAAGACATTTTGAGCATTTTTGCTCCCATAGATATACCATCCCTGCTCATTAAGAGGAGACTTTTCTAACCCTTTACTAGTAGAGGGATAACAATCATTACCATCGGGAATAACTTCAGGAAGACTCACCACTTCTACAGAGCCTGTAAAACTGCGAGAATTAGGGTCAAAATGTTGTACTTTCCAGAGATTATCCCCCAAAGGAGCTAAAAAACGCACCAAAGCGTAAAAACGTCCCGTAACTTGAATCAATTCTTGGGAAATATATAAACAATCCCCCCTGACTTCTAGATCATCAGCAGAGATAGTAACCACGACGTCATCATAAGGACGAGATCCAGCTAAAGATTCAATGGGATTAACCCTAAGCCAATGATTGAGACGGAGAGGATGAATTAAACCGCCATATTTAGCCGTATATTCAGCCTCACCGCTAAAATGGACATCTCTAGTCACAGTTTTAACCCATGTTTGTATAAAAGGGTCATCACTTTCCCGTAACTTTACCCTTGTACCGATTAAATGCTGATATTCACTAGGAGCAGAATAGATCTCAAACCAAGCACCCTGAACCTGTTTACGTTCTGATAAACTTGGTAAGATCAAACGACCTACCCAATCTCCCACAGGATGATAAAGATTAGTATCTACTTGTTGAATCAGTGGATAACTATCAGGTTGTATCCAACTAGCTTGTTGATAGCGTTCATAATTACTGACAGTACGAATGGGTAAATTTTCTCCAGGTAAAGCTACCCCTTCCAGAATCTTAATAATAATCTCAATCGTTTGTGTTAAATAACTTCTTCCATCTTCTAAATAAGCTTGATCATCCATCATTCCCCCAGGTACTTGATGTCCCACAGGTCCTAGAGATAGAATACTGATATTACCTCTACGTTTAGCACGATTCCAATAAGATAAGGGAAAAATGCGCCAACGACCAGGAAACATCACAGGTCCAATTCTTTCTACAGAATCTTTATCACCCACCAGATGATATAACTGTTCTAAATCCAACAAGTTGTTGTTAGCACTCATTACACCCCCAAGGGAAATCACATCTACAGGAGCACTCATAGCCTTTTTCAGATAGGGAGCAACCGCTACAGACATTTGACCTCCCCCACTATAACCAATCAGAGTAATTGGTGTCCCCCTTTGATATCCTTCTTTAACTAACCCGTTATATAATGTTTGCGCTATACCAAGATTATAAATTGGTCCATAGCGTTGGTCGGCAGAAACAGCTACAATAAACACATTGCGTAGGTTTAAAATTATCCCCAAAATAGCTTGAGGATTAGCGATACGCATGTTATCTACTATTTTCCAGAAAAAAGCTAAAGGGCGATCTTCATCTAGGGGTTTATTGAGTACTGAATACATCATTAAACCCTTGATCAGTTTATAATTTCTCGGAATAGCTGTTTTTAATTCTTCTAAAAAGTTTTCTACATCAGGAGTATATTGAGATCCCGATTGACCAATACCATCTAAATAGATAACATAGCCATCATAGTTATTCTCTTCGGTTATCTCTTCAGTTTGAGCTTGTACTTCTAAATCATCTCCATACCAACCAGCCCACCAACCCAGGGTTTCTAAAGGTGCTAAAAATCCCGCGAATACCGTAGCAATTAAACCAATCCAACCCAGGTCAAATATTAGTTTGAATAAGTCAGGTAAATTATCTTGCCAAGCTAAAAACCCTCGATATAAAGGACTTAAAGCTAGTGTAATTACTATTAACAACAGCAACATACCTAATAAACTTAGGATTTTTGCATCTAGTCTGGTATCTTGTTGTTTAATTACTTTTAGCTGTTGATGAGAATTATTGATTCTAGCTTGATTTAAAGATAGGTCTGAGTTGTGCTGATCTGAGTTAACTATAGAGTCTATTTCGTTACGAATGGCTCGTTTGACTTGTTTTCTATTTCTGGGTAATTCTGTACCAGCCACATGATTAGAGACTTTTCTCCCAAAGCTAGTAATGGGTTTACCTAGGGTATTTTCTAACAGTTGTAAAATTAGCCAACCGATAATTACATAACGAAAAGATTCAGCTAGATCAACTCCTGCTACAGCACTAAAACCCACAACCATAGCTAACAGTCGCCATACCGATAACAACGACAGAATCGGTACACCTAGATAAGGTAAAGCACCGGTAAAACTAAACAATTGGGGAGCATAACTTACACCCAATACCTGTACTAAACTAGCAAAGGGGATAGATAATGACCACCAGGGGATTTGACAATTAAGCCAAACGCTAAAAACCAGGAATAAAAAGCCAAAAGTAAATAAAATCGCGTTGACTAAGATACTAAAAACAAAGCGCCAAGGTTTAACCCGACTGACAAAAAGAATGATTCCCTGTCCCAAACCTAGGGATATTCCCGCTAATAAGACTACGATTAAACTAATCAACCATCCCTCTTCAGAATTGACTAAAGAGATAAAGCTGTTCACCCTAAGTGCTAAGATATTGAAAATTAAGTCTTGATTAGGCATAAAGTTTAGAATAATCCTTAAATGATTTTAACTATAAAGAAAACAAAAATCAGCAGAAATAGCCTTGGTCAGAGTTTATTAGCAATAATGATATCATTAAGTTTAGTACAGGTTTTACCCGTGTACAGTCAAGAGACACCAACTGCACCTGAAACAGAAGTAGAATTAGAAGGAGAAGATCTGACTAATCCAGGTAATACCAGACCTCTAACCCAAGCAGATAGCGTCTTGAGTATGGAAGGTGGTCAAAGACTAATGTTAGAAGCTAACGAAGCGATTAACGCCGAAGATTATAATTTAGCTACTATTAAGTTACAACAAGCTCGTCAAGTATTTAACCAATTGACCAACTTTTATTTACAATTAAATAGTAGTTTTGCAGGTATTGATAATCGCATCGCTGAAGGACAAAGAAACAATGCAGCTCAAACAGGACAAATGAGAGACGAAGCAACCTATCAATTAGCTTTGGTACATAGAGCACAAAATCAACCCGAATTAGCCGTACCATTACTAATACAGGTAATTAGGTCTCAAAATCCTACCAGCGAATTAGGCAAAAAATCCTATCAGCAACTTTATGAAATTGGTTTCGTAGATACACCCTTTTCCACTTCAAATCAGTAAAAATAGATAATATTGTTCACAAGAGAGTATATATGGTTGACCTTAAACAAGTTCAAACGATGATTCAAGCTAAATTACCAGACGCACAAGTCATGGTCAGAGATTTAACAGGAGGTGGAGATCATCTCGAAGCAACAGTTATCTCAGCGAGTTTTGCAGGTCAAACTAGAGTAAAACAACATCAATTAGTGTATGGTGCTTTACAAGAAGCTTTGTCTTCAGAAGCTATTCACGCTTTAGCCTTAAAAACATATACTCCCGAAGCCTGGAAAGGAATGGAAGAAACACTGTAAACTAATAAACAAAGAAAATAACAGCAAAGTCAAGAGAGCATATGACACCAGAGTTGCAGCAAAAAATAGAAGCCTTGGTTAAAAATAATAAAATCATGGTCTTTATGAAGGGGTCTAAATTAATGCCCCAGTGCGGTTTTTCTAATAATGTGGTACAAATCCTCAATAGTCTAGGTGTACCCTATGAAACCGTAGATATCTTAGAAAACTACGACATTCGTGAAGGAATCAAAGAGTATTCCAATTGGCCCACCATTCCCCAAGTTTATGTTAACGGTGAGTTTATTGGTGGCTCAGATATCATGATAGAACTCTACCAAAGTGGAGAATTACAAGAAATGCTAGAAGTTGCTTTAGCTTCCTAGTTAATTAACCCCCCGCTTCTGGGGGGAAAGTTGTTTATTTAGTAATTTAAATGCGAATTGGAGCAAATTATCTCAAGAATAACCATTGTGAATTTACCGTTTGGGCCCCAAACCTTAAACAAATAGAAGTTAAAATCCTGGGAGATTCAGAACGGGTCATACCACTGACACAAGACGAGTTAGGCTACTGGCGAATTACTGCTACAGAGATACCCCCAGGAACTTTGTACCAGTATCAGCTAAATGGTGGCGAAAAAACTAGACCAGATCCCGTATCCCATAGTCAACCTCTTGATGTACACGGACCATCCCAGGTTATCGATCATACAGCTTTTGAGTGGAACGATAGCAGTTGGCAAAATCTCCCCCTAGAAGAGTTAATTATCTATGAATTACATGTAGGGGCATTTAGTGCTGAGGGTACATTTACAGGGATTATCCCCCATTTAGAGGAGTTAAAAGCATTAGGGATTAACTGTCTAGAAATTATGCCTGTAGCTCAGTTTCCTGGGAGTAGAAATTGGGGTTACGATGGAGTGTATCCCTTCGCTGTGCAACATTCCTATGGAGGAGTAGAAGGATTCAAACAATTAATAGACGCTTGTCACCAACAGGGAATAGCTGTCATTCTCGATGTAGTTTATAATCATTTAGGACCTGAAGGAAACTATACTCAAGATTTCGCCCCCTATTTTACCGATAGATATAACACCCCTTGGGGTAAAGCTCTCAACTTTGACGACGCTTATAGTTATGGGGTGCGTAATTTCTTCATTGAAAACGTCTTGTACTGGTTCAAAGAATATCATCTAGATGGTTTGCGCTTAGACGCGATTCACGCTATCTACGATTTTGGCGCTAAACATATCTTAGCCGAAATGCAAGAGCGAGTAAACGAATTTACCAAGGAAACAGGAAAACCAGTCTATTTAATCGCTGAAAGTGACTTAAACGACGCGAGGATCATTAACCCAACCACTCAAGGAGGATACGGTTTAGCAGCGCAATGGTGTGATGATGTTCACCACTGTATTCATACTCTCTTGACAGGAGAAAACCAAGGCTATTATCAAGATTATGGCAAATGTGCAGATTTAGCTAAGGCTTTCACCGAGAGTTTTACTTATACTTGGGATTATTCCCCCTATCGTCAACGGTATCACGGCAATAAAATAGGCGATCGCCCTTTTAGTCAATTTTTAATCTATAGTCAAAATCATGACCAAGTAGGAAATAGAATGTTAGGCGATCGTCTTAGTAGCTTAATTTCCTTTGATGGTCTTAAATTAGCCGCCGCTTTAACCCTTACAGGTCCTGGAATACCCATGTTATTTATGGGGGAAGAATACGGCGAAACAGCCCCATTTTACTACTTTATCAGTCACGGTGATCCCGACCTAGTTAAAGCCGTACAAGCAGGACGTAAACGAGAATTCGCCTCATTTAAATGGTTGGGAGAGCCTCCAGATCCCGCTAGTGTAGAAACTTTGCAGCGATCGCGTTTGAATTGGAAACTTAGAGAAACAGGAAATCACGCTGTTTTACTCAAATTTTACCAAAAACTCCTAGAATTGCGGAAAAAGTTGACACCCTTGCGTAACTACGCTAGAGATAGTGTTAAAGTAGAGTATGACGAACAGGAACGCTGGTTTTATTTCACGCGGAATCAAGACACAGAATCTGTACTAATCTTGCTAAACTTTAATCAACAAGGGGTAAAAATTCCGCAACTTCCCCCAGGAAACTGGCAAAAACAGTTAGATTCGTCAATAAAAGCTTATTTAGGTCCAGGTTCAACCCTTCCCGACAGCATTAATAACCTTGAAGTGAACATAACAGGTTTAACCGTCGCTGTCTATTCTAAACAAAAATAAATAAAAATAACTAATGCGTATTCCAACTGCTACCTATCGTCTGCAATTTAACGCTAGCTTTCAATTCCAAGATGCCCAAAATATCATACCCTACCTACAAAAATTAGGGATATCAGATATATACGCTTCTCCTATTTTTAAAGCTTGTACAGGAAGTACTCACGGTTATAACGTAGTCGATTATAATCAACTGAACCCCGAAATCGGTACTCAAGCAGAATTTGAATATCTCAATCAGATTTTACAAGAACAGGATATGGGGTGGTTACAAGACATTGTCCCCAATCATATGGCTTATCATACCGAAAATAACCTACTTATGGATGTACTAGCCTATGGTCCTAAATCAGAATACTATGAGTTTTTTGATATTCAATGGGAACACCCCTATCGTGATCTCCAGGGCAAAGTCTTAGCCCCCTTATTAGGAGATTTCTACGGTAACTGTTTAGAAAGAGGGGAACTGAAGTTAAAATATTTTGACCAAGGAATGTTTGTCAGTTATTATGACCTTAATTTTCCCTTAAGAATAGAATCATATCTAGAAGTAGTTACCTATGATTTAGAAAGATTAGCAACAAAACTAGAAGCAAAACACCCCGAATATATTAAATTTTTGGGGATCGTTTATCTCCTCAAAAATGCTAGTAATATTGAAAATCCCCAACAATATAAAACTCAGATCGCTTTTAGTAAGACTTTACTCTGGGAATTATTTGAGTCTAACTCAGTAATTAACGAGTTTATTAGTGAGAATATCGAATTATTTAATCAAAATTACGAACTTTTAGATAATTTACTCTCCTTACAATACTTTCGCCTCTCCTTTTGGAAAGTTGGCGCAGAAGAACTAAATTATCGGCGCTTTTTTACCGTAAATGAGCTTATTTGCGTTAGTATCGAGAAATTAGCAGTATTTGAACAAACTCATCAACTCATCCAACAATTAGTAGAAACTAATCAATTTACAGGTTTGCGGATTGATCACATCGATGGACTCTATAACCCCAAAGAATACCTAGAAAGACTGCGTAAGTATATAGGTCGTACATATGTAATAGTGGAGAAGATCCTCCAACACGGAGAAACCTTACCGGAAGATTGGCCAGTACAAGGAACATCAGGTTACGAATTCCTCTATTATCTCAATGGGTTATTCTGTCAAAAAGCCAACGAAAACGAATTTTTACAAATCTATCGCCACTTTACAGGACAATGGGAAAGTTACGAAAATAAAGAAATAGCCTGTAAACGCTTAATCGCCGATCGCAATTTAGCAGGAGACGTAGAAAACCTCGCTAATATGCTTAAAGAAATAGCTAGTGGATATCGTTCTACTCGTGATTTTACCCTGAGTGGGATACGTAGAGCGATCGTAGAAATCTTAGTACTATTTCCCATCTATCGTACTTATATTACCAGCGAAGGAGTAAACGAACGTTATCGTACCTATGTCATCAGAGTCATTCAAACAGCCAAACGTAATAACCCCCAACTAATTAACGAACTAAACTTTATTGAAGAGTTATTCTTATTAAGAGGGATAGAAGATCTTACCGAGACAGAAAAAGAACAGAGATTGCATTGGGTGATGAAGATGCAGCAATTCTCTGGACCTTTAATGGCAAAAGGTGTAGAAGATACCTTATTCTATATCTATAATCCTTTAGTATCTCTCAACGAGGTAGGAGGAGCGCCTCATAACTTTGGAGTAACAGTATCAGAATTTCATAGTTTTAACCAACAACAAGTTAATTATTGGCCCCATTCTCTCAATACCTCATCTACTCATGATACCAAAAGAAGTGAAGATGTCAGAGCAAGAATCAATGTTCTCTCAGAAATACCCCAAGAATGGCAAACTCAAGTCATTACTTGGCAAAAAATGAATGAACAATATAAACAAGATCTCGATAATCCCATTACCTTAGATAGCAATGACGAATATTTTCTCTATCAGAATCTAGTAGGTTCCTTACCTTTTGAACCATATAACCATCAAGAGTTGATCACGAGAATTAAAGAATACGTCATTAAAGCAGTCAGAGAAGCTAAAGTCCATACAGGTTGGTTACATCCCGACACAGAATATGAGAACAATTTCGTAACCTTTGTCGAGAAATTATTAACCGATGAACCAGATAATAAGTTTTTAGCTAGTTTACGCACTTTTGGGGAGAAAATAGCCCATTATGGTATCTTAAACTCTCTATCTCAAACTCTGTTAAAGTTAACTTGTCCTGGTGTACCCGATATCTATCAAGGTACGGAAATGTGGGATCTCAGTTTAGTAGATCCTGATAACCGTCGTCCGGTAGATTATAATCAGCGTCTCCACGAGTTAGAACAATTACAACAAGCAAAAGAAGAAGATATAGCTAATTTACTCGACAATCTGCTCGAATATAGCACAGATGGCAGAGTAAAATTATATCTGATTCATCAAACCTTAACAGCGTTAGCAGAATATCAAGAAATCTTTCAACAAGGGGATTATACACCCGTTAATGTTTCAGGAACATATTCAGACAATGTCATCGCTTTTCAAAGAAAGTCAGGAAAAACCAACGCTTTGATCGTTGTACCCAGATTTTACGCTACCTTGGTAGAACCAGGAAAAATACCTCTAGGTACAGCAGTTTGGCAAGATACTATTTTAGAATTAACTAATAACAATGTTAGCGAATGGCTAGATGTTTTAACTAAGCGATCGCTACCCCATAGCAGTAAACTGCAACTAGGAAAAATCCTAACCCAATTCCCTGTAGCCTTACTTATAAGTCGTTAGATGCTCACTCAGCCTACCATAGATATCAATTCCCAAGAAATCCTAGCAGTTAGAGAATATATCAAGCAGACATGGAAAACCCTAACTCGTACTCCAGAATACATCATCCAAGCAGCCAAAGACCCTAAAATAGAAAAATTACCAGGTGAACCCTGGATAGTCTATGTTTCAGGTCAAGAAAACCTCGATGAGATTAAATATAAAATCAAGGAAATAGTCACCCCAGAAAAATTTAGCCACATAGAAATACGTACCCTACCTCCTGAGATTGACCAAATCAGAGAACATGGGTTACTCTATCTTCCCCTAGATTATGTTGTACCAGGAGGAAGATTTAATGAAATGTACGGTTGGGATAGCTATTTTATCGTCTTGGGTTTACTCAGAGATCATGAATATACCCTAGCCCAAAATATGGCAGATCTGTTGGGTTATCAAGTCAAGCATTATGGTACTATACTCAATGGGAATCGGAGTTATATGCTCAATCGTTCCCATCCTCCCTTGTTTAGTCGTACAGTTTTACGAGTATTTGAGTCTAATTCAGATTTAGATTGGCTAAGGTCTCTATTACCAACTATCGAAGCTTATTACTTTTATTGGACTGTTCCCCCCCATCTTAACCCTACTACGGGATTATCACATTATAACGCCTTGGGTACAGGACCTGCCCCTGAAGTAGTTGACTCTGAAAAAGACGAACAGGGTTTGACTCACTATGATAGAGTCTTACGATATTATCAAGGAGTTGCTGAGGTAGAAGACTACGACCTAGACCTATACTATAATCGCGAAGAAGATACCCTCACAGACTTATTCTATCAAGGCGATCGCTCTATGCGTGAGTCAGGTTTCGATATTAGTAATCGTTTTGGTCCATTTAGCGTCGATATTATCCACTACGCCCCTGTTTGTCTCAATGTCTTACTCTACCAAATGGAAAAAGATATCGCCTTGATCCACCAAATTTTAGGACATGAAGATATCGCCGAATATTGGTTAAGTAATTCTCAACATCGTCAAAAACTTATCGACGAGTTTCTCTGGGATGAAGAAAAAGGGATGTACTTTGACTATAATTTCCGTACAGGGAGAAGACGTTGTTACGAATTTGCTACTACTTTTATGCCTCTATGGGCTAATGTAGCTTCTGATGAACAAGCTAAACGCTTGAGAGAAAATTTATGTAGATTAGAAGCTAATGGGGGTTTACTAACTAGTAACTACGTTTCTGGGAATCAATGGGATGCCCCTTTTGGTTGGGCCCCGTTACAATTATTCGCGATCGAAGGTTTACGTAACTACGGTTATCATGAAGATGCCCAACGTCTAGCTAATAAGTTTCTTAATCTAGTTAGACAAGAATTTGAGAAAACGGGAGTTATCTTAGAAAAATACGACGTTTCCCGTTGTTCTTCTGACGTCTCCGAAGCTATTTATTATGGCTACAATACTAATGAGATTGGCTTCGGTTGGACTAATGGTGTATTCTTGGAATTATTAGCTTTATTTGATTATTTATAATCAATTGCGCCTAAAGCTTTGAGGGACTCTTTTTGACTATCGGTTAATCCCTGAACCCCAGTAATATTCATACCCTCGTAAGGTCTTGGTACTCTGATAGTTCTTAAAGATTCCTTCTTATCTACATCCCAAAATTTAATTGTGCCATCATGACTCCCACTAATAATAGTTTTACCTTCAGGAGTAAATAAAGCAGCAGCAACCCCGCCAGAATGTTCTGATAAAGTTTTGATACATTCTTGAGTACTAATATCCCAAAGCTTAATAGTACCATCATTGGAACTACTGAGAATCATTTTACTGTCAGGACTAAATCTGACTGAGTAAACCCAATCTTGATGTCCAATCAGAGTCCCAACACAACTTCCTTGTCTAAGATCCCAAATTTTAATAGTATTATCTTCACCACCACTAACTAGAAAATCGCCATCAGGACTAAAACTCAGACAACGCACTTTATTGGTGTGTCCCTCTAAAGTCATGATACATTCTTCACTAACAATATCCCAAATTTTGACCCTTTGGTCATCACCCCCACTAGCTAGTATATTTTGTTGAGGACTAAAAGCAATTGCCAAAATCCAACCTTGATGTCCAGGGAAACTCCGTATATTTCCTGTTGCAACATCCCAAATCTTGATTGTTGTCTCAGGACCTCCACTAGCTAAATATAGATTATCTCGACTAAAAGCGATCGCCCAAATCCCGCCTTGATATTCTTGAGTATTATATTTTAAAGACTTAAGTAATTGATGTGTTTGGCTATCCCACAGTTTAACAGTTTGATCATCTCCAGTACTAGCAATTATTTTGCCATCTGTACTAAAAGCTACTGACCAAATCCAAGCGGTATGTCCTTTTAAAGTTGTTAAATATTCTCCCGTAGGATGATTCCACAACCTAATATTATGATCTAAATGACTACTAACAATTGTCTGACCATCAGGACTAATCGCCATTGACCAAATCCAGTTAATATATCCTTGCCAGGTTTTGAGACATTTTCTCTTGTCAATATCCCATAGCTTGAGGATCTGGTCATTATCTCCTGTTGCTGCGATTTTACCATCAGGACTAATAGCAAGGGTTCTTATTCCCGTAATATGTCCTTTTAGAGTCCCCCGACATTCTCCTGTTGCTAAATCCCAAAACTTGACAATTGCTTCAAGACAACCACTAACTAAGGTTTTACCGTCTGGGGTAATCCCTATAACTTTAATCCCTTGATTGTGTCCTGTTAAGATTCGGTAACATTTTTCTGTTTTAACAGACCATAAGCGAATCGTGGTTTCACCTCCACCACAACTAGCGATTGTTTCACCATCAGGACTCCACACAACAGACCAAACGCCGTCTTGATGTCCTGATAAGGTTTTCAGACATTTACCAGTTTTAAGATCCCAAATTTTGATGGTTTTATCATAACTTCCACTAGCAATTGTTTTACCATCCCGACTAAAAGCAACCGCTAAAACCCAACCTTGATGTCCTCGTAAAATTTGCTTACATTTTCCTGTAGAAGCATCCCAAAGTCTAATAGTTTGATCATCACTACCACTAGCTATGGTTTTACCGTCAGGACCAAAAGTCACTGTCCAAATCCATTGAGTATGATCATTTAATTTGTAAAGACATTGACCTGTTTTAAGATCCCAAACTTTAATTGTCGTGTCTAAACTACCACTGACCAATCTTTCACCATCGGGACTAAAGCTTAAAGCTACTACCCACCATTGATGTTGTTTCGGAAAAATACTAATTTGTTGTCCGTCTTCGATTCTGATTAAACGAATTGTACCATGAGAATCTCCTACTGCTAAAATATTTCCATCAGGACTAAATGTTACTGCATGAACTCCACTAAAAGTTTGTTTTAGTAATGAATCTGATAGATCACAATGAGTAAAATTGATATTATATAAGTTCTGATCCGCTAAATATGCTTGTTTGATCGTTAAATAAGAAAAATCAAAACCTCTCCAATCTACATTTAGTTGACGTAACAGGTTAAAAATATTTCCCCCTAGATATCCTGGTTTAAGAGGATAATTTTCTTGTTCATTGGCTAAAATTTCCTTGAGATAATTTATAAGTTTTATTGAACCTAAATAGTCAATTAGCATTTGTTTGATCGGTTCAAGAATCATTCTAATTTGACTATCGACTAGATATTCTTTACTTTGAACTATCACTAAAGCATGAGTATTGAAAATTTCTAGTTTTTGCTGAATAATCTCTTCTACTATTTCTTCAATTAATTTCTCTGTTAAAAATTCAATTATTACAGGTTCAATTTCCAGCTTATCACCGACGTTTTTAAGCAACAATTTATTATACAAAGAATTAATATTATTAAATAAATTATTTTTATTTTTTACTAAAACTATTTGAGACTTTAATTCTGCTAATGAGATTGGCTCTCTATTTATGGCTAACCAATATAAAATCTCTTTTTCTTCAGGTAATAGACGCTTAAAATGTTGATTTAATAAATAATTAATACTATAAAAAATAGTTTGACCTTCATGTAAAAAATATGTAATATCGCCATTAAAAACATCTAAAATATGTCTAGCTGCTAATTGTAAGGCTAGGGGATGACCGTTATATAATTTAACCAGACTTTGCCAATCTTCCTCTAACCCCTCAAAATTACCCATTTTCTGTAAAATTTTCTTGGCTTGAATATATTCTAAACCTTCTAGTTGTAGAAAACATCCTGAGAATTGTTCTAGATAAGGTAATCTTTCTCTACTAGTAACTAGTAAACAACTTTGATGAGATACTGTAGCAAATTTTTGCAATAAATAATCATAATTTTCATATCCTGATTTATAGGTTCTTGAGTAATTATCATGCTCAAGTAAGGTATCAAAATTATCTAAAATTAATAAACAACGTTCGTTTTTCAGGTATTGTAATAATAATAAGATTTGTTGTTCTATAGAAGCTGGTAAATTACTTTTTTGTTGTCCTGAAAGAAAGGTAATTAAATCATTGAGAAGATCAGTCAAGGGAGGAGCATTAAAAAGTGATCGCCAAACAATATATTTAAATCTTGATTGAATCTCTTGATTACCCTTGATTAATTTCATTGATAGTGTAGTTTTGCCAATACCACCAATTCCTAAAATTCCTACTAGTTGGCAATTATCATTAATAATCCAATTTTGCAGAGTAGTTAATTCTTTTTCTCGTCCAAAAAAAGTTAAGATATCAGGTGAGTCAGCCCAATCTTGATGAGAAGATAAACAACTAGATTCTTCTTGGTTAATAATCTCCTGGGGATCTAAATTTAAGATTCGGCAAAAAGCATTAAAATAACGAATTTTTATCCCTTTTTTGCCCGATCTAAAACTTTTCCATGGTCCAAGTGATACAGATTGTTGTATAAGCTTACCATGGATATTTTGTTGTGGCAGAAATTTACTAGCTTCTTCTAGCCACCCTTCGTCATCTAATGCCCACCCTCTCTCTTGTTGGAGTTTATGGATAGCTTCTTTAATTTTTTTCAATCCCTGAAGAGAAGGTTTGCAAGTCTCCATAGCAGTAAACAGTTAAAATGTCAAGAATAGTAGCAGTACATTTATTCTAAATGATTTTATGCTGGTTGAGGACATTTCATCAGTGGTAGAAAAGAATTAAGGATACAACCATATAAATAAAGAGTGCAATAACAGTACTTGTGCTTACCGCGTAACGCATTATTTTACCTCATGGTATTATCCTTTAAACAATTTTCTGGATTTTGGGAAAAATTTTTCCGAAATCCAGCCCCTTAAACCTGTAGTTAAAATCATGTATATTTAAACCATAAAAACTATGAGAGGGCTAAAGCAAATGTTAAAAATCGGTGAAATTATGCTTGACAAGCGCTGGATTTCTACAGATCAATTAGACTATGCTCTATCTCTATCTGAGCATACTAATCTAAGATTGGGGGAAATGCTGATTCAGTGCATACTAATCTAAGATTGGGGGAAATGCTGATTCAGTTGGGTTGGATTGGTGAAGAACAATTACAACAAGCTTTAAAAGAACAACAATGGCGTAGATCTGGTTTCTGGGTAATTTCATAATAATCCGAAAATCTGCTGCCCAATAATGCCAATATCAATGGTTTGATTTCAAATATAACGCATTATACTGCGTCCTGTTAGAGTCCAATGACCCTTAAAATAGAGAGTATAAAGAACCAAACCAAATAACTGCCGATGATTTTCCCCGATTATTCTGAATTTACTAATTTAGCGCTACAGGGTAACTTTATTCCTGTATATCAAGAATGGATCGCTGATTTAGAAACCCCAGTCTCAGCATGGTATAAAGTTTGTGCAGGTCAAAAATATAATTTTCTCCTTGAATCGGTAGAAGGAGGAGAAAACTTAGGACGCTATAGCTTATTAGGTGCAGATCCAGTCTGGGTTTTAGAAGCTAGGGGAAATACCACCACTCAGATTTATCGCGATGGAACAGAAAAAATTCATCAAGGTAACCCATTTGAAATTTTAGCTAATTGTTTAAAACCAATTCAACCAGTAAAATTACCCCAACTACCGGCAGGAATCGGGGGGTTATTCGGTTTTTGGGGTTATGAGTTAATCTCCTGGATTGAACCTAAAGTCAAAGTTTACCCCTATCAACCAGGAAATCTCCCCGATGGGATGTGGATGCAGGTAGATAATCTGTTGATTTTTGACCAAGTTAAACGTAAAATTTGGGTAGTAGCTTACGCAGATTTACGCGGGGAAAATAAAGATTTACGCTCCGCTTATGATGAAGCTTGCGATCGCGTTACTAAACTAGTTACCAAACTTAAATTAGATATACCAGTAGAAGCGCAACCCTTAGAATGGGTAGCACCAGATACCGTCGCTAAATTTTCCCATACTAACCTAGTTTATCAATCCAACACTACAGAAGAGGATTTTTGTCAAGCAGTAGTCAAAGCCCAAGAATACATACACGCAGGGGATATCTTCCAAGTCGTCATCTCTCAACGTATCTCTACAGAATACGCAGGTGAACCATTCGCTCTGTATCGTTCCCTACGCTTAATTAATCCATCACCCTATATGGCTTATTATCATTTTGGTGATTGGCAAATTATCGGATCTAGTCCAGAAGTTATGGTCAAAGCTGAACGAGTCTCTGATAAAAGTCTGCAAGCAACCCTCAGACCAATTGCAGGAACGCGCAAACGTGGTAAAATGCCAGCAGAAGACGAAGCATTAGCCCAAGAGTTATTACAAGATCCTAAAGAGATAGCCGAACATATCATGTTAGTAGATTTAGGACGCAATGATTTAGGAAGAGTCTGTCAATCAGGAAGCGTCAAAGTCGATGAATTAATGGTTATTGAACGTTACTCTCATGTTATGCACATAGTAAGTAATGTAATAGGAGAATTACAACCAGAACAGAACGCTTGGGACTTACTAAAAGCCTGTTTCCCGGCAGGAACAGTTAGCGGTGCACCCAAAATTAGAGCCATGGAAATTATCCACGAATTAGAACAGGAAAGAAGAGGAGTCTATTCAGGAGTTTACGGTTATTATGATTTTGAAGGTCAATTAAACACAGCGATCGCCATTCGCACTATGGTAGTTCGTCCTTTAACAGGGAATCAACACCTAGTTTGTGTACAAGCAGGTGCAGGAATCGTTGCCGATTCTGAACCTAGTCAAGAATACGAAGAAACACTAAATAAAGCTAGAGGATTACTTGAAGCCATCCGTTGTCTAGGTTAAATAAAATAAGAGCAAAAAATGAACTACCCCAATATTTCTGGTCAAGAAACAAAAATTAACGCCATCAGACAAGACGATCAACCTATCTTTTTACCCCAAACTAAGTTATCTCTGGAGAAAATAACAGCAACCTTCGCTTGCGCACTACATATGCACCAGCCTACAGTTCCCGCGGGTAAAGATGGTGGCTTAATCAATAATCTCCAATATATGTTTGAACATTCCCAACAAGGAGACAATCATAACGCCTCTACCTTTGCTTGGTGTTATGGAAGGATGGGGGAATTTATCCCTGAGTTAGTAGCCTCAGGTTGTCAACCAAGAATCATGCTCGACTATTCGGGTAACTTACTCTGGGGATTAGAACAAATGGGTAGAGAAGATATCCTCAATAACCTCAGAAAAATAACCTGTGAACCAGAATATCAACCCTATGTAGAATGGCTAGGGACAATGTGGAGTCACGCTGTCGCTCCCTCTACCCCCATACCAGACCTCAAATTACACATACAAGCTTGGCAACATCATTTTGCTAGTATATTCGGTTACGACGCTTTAAGACGTGTTCGCGGTTTTTCTCCACCAGAAATGCACCTACCTAACCACCCCGATACCCTCTATGAATATATCAAAGCCCTCAAAGACTGTGGTTATCGTTGGTTACTCGTACAAGAACATTCTGTAGAACATTTAGACGGTACACCCCTAGAACATCATCAGAAATATATCCCTAATCTCCTCATCGCCCGTAATTCCCAAGGAGAAACCATCACTATCACCGCTTTAATTAAAACTCAAGGATCTGACACTAAATTAGTCGGTCAGATGCAACCCTATTTTGAAGCTAAAGGACTCCCTAAACAAACTATAGCTAACTTAGATGTGCCTTCTATCGTAGCCCAAATCGCTGATGGGGAAAATGGGGGCGTTATGATGAATGAATTCCCGAGAGATTTTCTCAGAGTGTGGCGAGAAATTGGTAATAATCAAGGAGAAGTAGCAGGTATCAACGGTACAGAATACCTAGAATTACTCACCGCTAAGGGAGTTAAACCCGAAGATTATCCCCAATGTCAAGCAGTTAATCAACATAAAATTTGGCAACGAGTTAACCTTGAACAAGTGACTACCCAAGCAGTAGAAGAAGCGATCGCCGCAGTTAAAAAAGAAGATGGTAGCTTTCACATGGATGGCGCTTCCTGGACTAATGATTTAAGCTGGGTACAAGGTTATGAAAATGTCCTCGCACCGATGCAAGAACTTAGTTTTCTCTTTCACCAAAAATACGATCCCCTAGTCAGGGAAAATCCCTCTATTACACAAACACCAGCTTACCAACAAGCTTTACTCTATAACCTTCTCTCTCAAACTAGTTGTTTTCGCTATTGGGGACAAGGTGCTTGGACTGATTACGCACGTACCCTTATAAGTCAAGGTAAACAAGCTCTAGAATTATAACCTATGCACTCTTTATCTATCCCAACTTGGATTATTCATATAACCAGCGTCATCGAATGGATGAGTGCTATTTGGTTAATTTGGACTTACGCTGAAGTAACTGGTAAACATTATTGGAAGAGTCTCTCTTGGGGGATGCTTCCCGCTTTAGTTAGCGCTATGTGTGCTTGTACTTGGCATTTTTTTGATAACCTCCCCTCTTTAGAATGGCTAGTATTGATACAAGCTGCTACTACTGTAATTGGCAACTTGACTCTTTTAGCAGCAGGGTGGTGGATTTGGCGATCTCATCAACAAGAAAAGACCGTACTTCTTACACCAAGTCAGGGAAAGAATAAGGAATAGGTTTTATTATCTAGGTACAGGAACTTTGTCTAAAATAGAGTTAATGACTGTTTCTGTGTCTAAACCGTCTAGTTGTGCGATCGCTTTGAGAATTAAACGATGACGGAGAATGGGTTGGGCGATCGCTTTGAGATCGTCGGGTGTCACAAAATCTCTACCGCAAAGCCATGCTTGAGCTTTACTCGCTTCCAACCATAGCACGGCTGCTCGTGGCGAAGCTCCTAATAAAAGGTCAGGATGTTGACGGGTTTTGTGTACAATATTTAATAAGTAATCAATAATCGAATCTTGCAGGTTAACTTGTTTAACTCGTTGACGGGCTTGTATAATTTGTGAGACATCAGCGATCGCCGTCAGACTATCTAAATCAATTCTTTTAACTGATTTATTTTGATTAGCATTTAAGAGTATTTGTTTTTCTGCTTCTAGTGGTGGATAATCTACCACTAATTTAAATAAAAAGCGGTCTAATTGAGCTTCAGGGAGAGGATAAGTACCCTCAAACTCTAGGGGATTCTGAGTAGCGATTACCCAAAACAACTCACCTAAAGGTAAACTTTCTCCATCCAAGGTTACCTGTTGTTCCTCCATTGCTTCTAATAATGCGGATTGGGTTTTCGGGGGAGTACGATTGATTTCGTCAGCGAGAAGAATTTGGGTAAAAACGGGTCCTTTTTTTAAACTAAAACTACGACTATTAAAATCAAAAATATTTGTACCGAGGATATCAGCGGGTAAAATATCTGGAGTCAGTTGTATTCTGCGAAAATCAGCTTGAATCAAACGGGCGATTACTTTGACTAATAGGGTTTTACCCGTTCCTGGTACTCCTTCAATAATCACATGACCACCAGTTAGTAAAGCTATTAATAACTGTTCAATCAGAAAAGATTGTCCGAGGATAATTGTTTCAATACTTTGTTTAAATTTAGTCAACATAATTATTTATCTAAGTTTTTTTTTGAAGTAGCTTCTCTAAGATATTCTGGTTTGTTAGCTTTTTCAAGAACTTTTGCCATAGCTTGTAGATAAGTTAGAGTGTTATTAGGTTTAGGTTTAATTAGACTAACAGGTAATCCCAAAGGATGTAAACCTGTCCAAACGGCTAATAAAGATAGGATAATTAATTGTACAAATAAAGGGAATAACCAGGTAGATTGTAGATAAGTAAAGAGAGTCTTTTCTGATTGAATCACGGTAGAATCTGAATCTCGATAACCGTGAATATATTCATCAAACCAAATAGGTTTATTTCCTTCCGTGACGATTTGGGCGAGAAATTCGTAATTAGGGAGATAATTCTGATAAGCGTTAGCAGCTAAAAAAGGGGTAGTTACATAAACTACCTTACCCTTACCTATAATCCTTTCCCAAGCGATCGCCCCATAGTCATCACCTAATAATATCTTAGTTTGATCTCCTTGAGAACGTCTGCGACTATCTATCCTTACTTCCCCAACATTAGTAGGTTGTAGAGTGCTAAAACTAGCTCCTGAAGCAGGTGCAGTAAACCCTAAAATTACTAAAGTATGACCCGTACTTACCCAATCAGTAGAAACAGAATCAATAGTTTGAGGGTAAACTTGAATTAAAGTAAGAGGAGAATCAGAGGTTAAATCTTGATAAGGTTGTAAAGAACGTTTAATAGAGATATTTTCGGTTGCTAACCAATCATACCAAGCACTATAACCACTAGGACCACGATCATAACTAGATCCTGCTTGAGATTGAGACTGAGTAGGCATAATAATCAACAGTAAAATGAGAATAGAAGCGATCGTTATCCATAACCAGAGTCTTTTTTTTATCATAGTTAAATAAACTTATTCATAAAAACAACATGGAATTAATCAAATTAGGGAAAACAGATCTAGAAGTAACCATCATCGGAATAGGAACATGGGCTTGGGGAGATAAACTATTCTGGAACTATGGTAAACAATATGGAGCATCCCAAGTTCAAGAAGCATTTAACGCCTCTATCGAAGCTGGTATCACCTTTTTTGACACAGCAGAAGTTTATGGACTAGGAGAATCAGAGAAATTCTTAGGCAATTTTAGCAAGCAAACAACACAAGCAATAGATATAGCCACCAAATACGCACCCTTACCCTGGCGTTTTTCTCCTCAAGCGGTAACCGACGCTATCAACGCTAGTTTAAGCAGGCTGCAACTAGACACAGTTACACTGTACCAAATACATTGGCCATTTAACTTTATTATGAATCAAGAAACCCTACTGAATACTTTAGCCGATGCTGTACAAGCTGGTAAAATCAAAAGTGTAGGGGTAAGTAACTATTCGGCAGAGCAAATGGAACAAGCCTATAACATTCTTAGTAAGCGAGATATACCATTAGCAGTGAATCAAGTACAATACTCCCTACTTTATCGTCAGATAGAGAGTAAAGGTATTAAACAAAAAGCCGACGAATTAGGAGTAACTATTCTAGCTTATAGTCCTTTAGCCCAAGGATTACTCACAGGTAAATATACAGCAGAAAATAAACCCGATGGAGCGCGTAAATTAGACTCTCGTTTTAATAATCAAGGACTAACCAAGATTAAACCACTATTAGATGTTTTATTTAATCTAGCTGCAAAATATCAAAAAACCCCTGGACAAATAGCCTTAAATTGGTTAATTTGTCAGGGTAATGTCATACCCATTCCCGGTGCTAAAAATGCCCAACAAGCTAAAGAAAATGCAGGGGCTGCGATGTGGAGACTCAGTAGTGAAGATATTAACGAATTAGAAAGAGTTTCTCGTCAAAGCTGCTCATGATTTAGCCGTAGGATAATTTATTAATGAGATATTAGCTTTTGTCTGCGGTTTCAGTTTTAGTCAAAAACGGTCAATCATCTCTGAAGGTGAAAGACAAGAAGCCTACAGCGTAATCTTTGATTCGGTGTAGGAGTATGTCACCGATCTCGCAATCATGTCTCCACAAGCTTTTTAGCCACCCTATCGGCGACGCCACCAGGTAATAATCGCTACTAAAAAACCCGCTAAGGGGACTAAAACTAAAGCAAGCCAACCTAAAATATTAGCTTGTTCTGTTGTTAGATTCAGGCGTCTATTTTTGGGTTCTTTGGGACGAATAGAGAGGATTTCTTCTGATTCTCCTACAAGCCATTCTATCGTATTGAGAAACATATCTTCGTTGAGTTGTTGTTTAAACCAACCATTAGTAGCAAAAGTAGTGTTGCCAATGACTACTAAACGTGAGTTGTCACGACTTAAAGCTACTCCTATATCTAAAGGTCCTGGTATATCTTCTTCTGGGTCAAATTCTATCTCTTGACCATCTAATCTACTTTCTGCCCAGGTTTGTTCATTTGTAATTAGTAATGCGACTGAATCTATGTCTGGTTTGGGAGTAGTACTAATTGGTCTAGCGAGATGATAAAGAGATATTTCTTCTCCAAAAGTTTGAGTAATGGGATGATCGCCATAGTTGGTGATAATTACTGTAGCAGGACCAAAACCGATAAGAGTACCCGCACCTGAAACGTCGATAACCATTCTTTGGTCTAATTCTATCCCCCAATCGGCGAGAAGTTCTGTAAATCCTAGGTTGGTTTGGGGGTCAAGCATTAATAATAATTTACCCCCGTTGCTGAGATAGTTTTGGAGAACTTCTATTTCACCATCTAATAATCTTCTTTTGGGACTAATAATAATTATAACCCTGGTATCTTCTGGTATGCGATCAACTGTAGCTAGATTAAGGGTTTCTACTTGATATCCTTGACTGGTTAAGCTTTCTACTGCTTGGGATAATCCATCTTCTGTGGCGTTTAATTCGGTTTCTCCATGTCCTTGTAAAAAATACAGGGTGGCTGCAGGGCGATCGCGTTGAATTGCTTGTATTCCACTAGTTAATATTGCTTCTAATAAGGGTTCAACTTCGCTGATGGTTTGAATTAAGAGTCTTTTATCCTGATATTCTAGATAAACTTCTCCTTGGTTTTGAATCTCAAACTCTCTAGCTAGTTCAATTTGAATTTCTGGATCGACGAATTCAAAGCTAAATTGCTCATTATGGCGCTGATAGTTTCTTAATAATGCTAAATCTCTAGGATTGACTTGAGTTTGAAATACCCACACTTTTACGGGTTGATTTAGATTTCTGAGGATTGTTTGAGATTGGGAAGAAAGGGTAAATACCTGATTTTCGGTGAAATCAATTCTTACTTCGTTACTTACTATTAAATAGTTTAGTAAACCTAAAATGATTATAAAAGCTAGACTAGCGAGAATTCCGTTACTGGTTATAGCCATTGTTGGTGAAGATAACCCCATTAATGCTATGGTGACTATCAATCCTAAAGCTAATAAACTCACAGGAATAGGTAACCATTGTTGGGAAATAAGACCTATAATTAATCCAACAATAGCTATTAATATTCCTAGGAGATATAAATATTTATTATATTTCATCAGTTTTTAATCAAGATAAAATAAGAGCCATAACCATACTAGTTACAGCTCTTTTAATTTTAATGGTTGATTGGTTAATTGGTTCTGTGTTCTTCTTGGTAACAATGGCGGAGAATAAAAAGACAACAAAATAACTTAACTACATCTAAAATCCAATAACTTTGATGTAAGTACATCATTGGTGCTGACATGATCGATTCGGTTTCAAAAAAGTTAAGGGATAGACCTAAACCACTCATTTGTGGTGTTAGTAAATAGGTATCAATCAGAGTAATTAATAACAGAGCGATCGCTAAAAATATGGAGCGATAATTATACTGGTGAATTAAGTGGTGATAACTCAATACTCCTGTCAGGATAATTGCTGCACAGACGATCTCTAAATGATTAAAGACTCCAAAAAGTACATAACCCGCACTAGCAAAACTAGTATCACTCATCATGCCTACTGATGATAAGGTAGGTATAATCACTAAGTCTAAAACAGTGATTGCACTCAACCAAAATGCAATAGTAATCATCACTACTGCTGACCAATTAATAACATTATAATTCCGCTGAGAAATAGTACCCATAAACCACCTCGGTTTCTGTTCTTAATTTCTAGCTTAACTGATTTCTTGCCCAGATAATCTCAAAAAATGTAAAGAAATCTTACGGTTTGTTATTAGCTCTAGTTTGTAAATCGCTAATAGAAAAAACCCAGCGGAAATCTAAACCTTGGCTTTGATAGAATTCTGCTCCACCCTGTTGACGATCCACTAGGGCAATAATTTCTGTAACTGTATATCCTACATTGCGCAGACGTTCCACCGCTTGCATCGCCGAAGCCCCTGTAGTAACTACGTCCTCTAAAACCACTACTTGGGCGTTAGCTGCTAATTTTGGACCTTCTATATAAGCTTGTGTTCCGTGTCCTTTTGCTTGTTTACGAATAATTAAACCTGGTATCGGTCGATTTTCTAAAGCAGAAACTAGACTAACTGAGGTTACGAGTGGATCAGCTCCTAGGGTTAATCCTGCTACCGCTGCAGTATCTTCAGCTAGCATAGAGAAGAGTAAACGACCAATCACTAAAGCACCTTCTGCTCTGAGACTGACTTCTTTACCGTTAATATAGTAGGAGCTAGATTTTCCCGAAGATAGTACAAAATCTCCCTCGGTATAGGCGTATTCGCACAATAATTCTAGAAGAATTTCGCGCAATTGGGTAGGTGATGCTTGCGCTATAAACAGACAATTTTTGGTTTCCATGAGATATATTTCAGTTAAAATTAGGTCAAGACAATTTTTGGAGTGAATGATGAATAAGAAACGATCCACCGCCTTATTATCAGTAATAGCCCTGTTAAGTCTAGGTACTTTGACTCTGACTGCTCAAGCTGAACCAGTAGTAGTAGAAGATTTCGTGACTACTGCGCAACCAGAAACGATTCCCGATCTGTTTTTGCGTGCTTTTACCCAAAATAGTGGTAATTTTTTTACTAGTGTTTCCTACGAAGGCCAGTTTAACTTGATTTTTGGGTTTAACGAGTTTCCCGAGAATCAAATTACTAGAGACGCAGAACTTACCAGTATTTTTAGTCAAGATTTAATGAGACAACAGGCTAATCAAGTACCTTTGAGAACTAGAGATTTAGCTAATCCTTATCAAAGTTCTCTACTGCAACAACCTTCCTATTATACCCCATTTACTCCTTAAAGGGTTAATCAATCCAGGGTGCAGGAGTTGAACCTGCCTTGCACGAATTATGAGTTCGTTGCCTCAACCGCTCGGCCAACCCTGGAAGGTGGTCTATATTTTTAGACTTTTGTTATTATAGCACAAATTTAATAATAGATGAAAATAAAATTTAAATCAAGTTTAATTTTACTGTTGAGTTGGTTAGCTTTAATCTTGGGTGCAGGTACTATTAGTGCTTGGGTAGCCATGGGATTAGCTACTAAATCTCTAGCTACGGTAAATACGGATATTATGGAGCGTCAATCTTCAGGTCAAGTAGCAGATGGTAATCATCCAAAAATCATGTCTGAAGGAGAGATTTTACGGAAAGTTAATCATTATCTTAATATACAGCAGGAAATTTTAAGCCAAGAGCAATGAATACACCTGATGCAGTCTTGAGATTGCTTTCGGTTTTCTTACTGATAGCAATCAATGCTTTTTTTGTTACTGCTGAGTTTTCGATAGTTTCGGTAAGGCGATCGCGGATTACTCAATTAGTGGAAGCCGGTGATCTTCAAGCTCAAACGGTTCAATCTCTACAGAGAAGTATTGATAAATTATTGTCAACTACACAATTAGGTATAACTCTCTCTAGTCTAGCGTTGGGATGGATTGGAGAAGGCACAATGGGATTATTGGTCAAAAGTGCGATTGAAAATTTACCCCTATCAGCAATAGTCAAAGAAACTCTAGCCCATTCTTTCGCGATTCCCGTTGCTTTTCTACTGATGGCTTATCTACAAATAGTCTTAGGGGAATTATGCCCTAAATCTGTAGCGCTAATCAACGCAGAAAAAATAGCTCGTATCTTGGGAGCACCTAGTTTGGCGATCGCTCGTTTATTTAACCCCCTGATTTGGATTTTAAATCAATCTACTCGTTGTTTACTACGTTTAGCAGGTATTGAATATACGGGTCAAATTTGGCATAATCAAGTTACCCCTGAAGAATTAAGATTAATCATTAATACCGTTAGAGAATCTACAGGTTTACAAGTAGCAGAAAGAGAATTATTAGATAATGTCATCGCTTTTGGAGAGTTACAGGCGAACGATATTATGATTCCCCGCACAGAATTAAAAGCTATTGCTTCTACCGCTACTTGGGAAACTCTACTCCAGGAAGTAGCTAACTCTGGACATTCTCATTATCCTGTTAAGGGAGATTCTCTCGACGATATCCAAGGAATTATCGATATTAAAGATTTCGCTTCATCCTTAGTAGAAAGTCAACTTACTCTAGAAACTCCCATAGAAGCTTGGGTTAAACCAGTTCGCTTTGTTAGTGAATCTATCTCACTAAGTGAATTATTAAAGCTGATGCAGCGTTCTAATCTAAAAATGGTAATGTTAGTAGATGAATTTGGGGGAACATCTGGATTAGTTACCCTAACTGATTTAATCGCTGAAATCATCGGCGATCATCATGAGAATAACCCAAATGAAGAATCAGAAGTTCAAACCATCGATGAACATACTTTTTTAGTAAAAGCACAAATGAATCTAGAAGATCTTAACGAGTTTTTGGCTTTAGATTTTCCTCTCACCGATGAATATCAAACTCTAGGAGGTTTTATCCTTTATCATTGGCAAAAAATTCCTGTAAAAGGAGAAACTCTGCACTATGATAATTTAGAGTTAACTATAGAAGACTCCTCAGGACCACGTTTACATCTTATTCGTATTGAGCGTCAGTCTTCTGTGACTCAACATCTGGATATAGTTGAACATCAATAAATATGACCCTATTAATTAACATCATGGCTATTTTTCGTAAAGAGTTACATAGCTATTTTGCTTCTCCTTTAGCTTATACTGTTGCTGGAATTTTTTGGTTAATTTCTGGTTATTTTTTTATCGTACTATTATTTGACCAAGGTAGTATCATTCAAGAAGTAGCTAGACGAGAACAAATGGGAGAAATTTTACCTCCAATTGATGTAGCTTATATCTTTTTACGAGACTTTTTTAGTTTAATGGGTACAATCGTTTTATTTATTTTGCCACTTCTTTCTATGGGGTTATACACCGAAGAAAAAAAATTAGGAACTCTCGAACTTTTGATTACTTCTCCTCTTAGTCATTTAGCTATAGCTGTGGGTAAGTTTTTAGGTGTCTTAACTTTTTTTATAACTTTATTAATACCTCTGGTTATCTATCAAATCATTATTTTTAGTGCTGCTAATCCTCCTGTAACCCCAATCGTACCTCTTTTAGCTCATTTAGCTTTAATTTTATTAGCTAGTGCGGTTTTGTCTCTAGGAATGTTTATCTCTTCTTTAACTGAATCTAATTTAATCGCTGCTTTATTAACTTTTGCCGTAGTTTTATTTCTCTGGGTTATAGATTTGATCGCTGATAATCTTCAGGGTTTTTGGGTAGAAATTATTGGTCATCTTTCTTTGTTAGAACATTATGATAATTTGATTCAGGGTATTTTTAGTACTAGTAGTGTTTTTTTATTGCTTAGTTATGTTATTTTAGGCATATTTTTAACCACACAATTTAAGTAACTAATGTATATTCTAGTTAAGGGTTCGTCGGGATTAGGTAATCGAATTTTAGCTCTGAGTACAGCTTTATGGTATTCTCGTATCAGTGGCAGAAAACTGATTGTAGATTGGTGTGATGGTACTTATAGTGGGGATAACATCAATGCTTTCTTTGCTTATTTTGATTGTCCTTCCGCTTTAAATATAGATAGTTTACCCGATACTCAGTCTATTTATCCCCAGATTTGGCGAAATTGTCTTGATCAATCTTTTGGAGGATTAAGAGAAAAATTGGCTTTAAATGATACAGCTATGTCTGTAGATTTATCAAGGTTAGATTATCCTGAAGAGGTCATTGTTTTTTGTGCTTATACTCATAAAACTGCTGCTTTAAGAAATATATTTACGGGAGATTATACTTATTTAGCTAAATTACCAACTCAAAAAATTATTAGTTCTATTCTCCAAGAAGAATTATCATTAAAAGATGAGATTAAACAGCGAGTAGCTGAATTTAAAGCTAAATATTGGACAGAATCAACCCTAGGAGTACATATCCGTTATACCGATCTAAAAATTGATTTAGCTAAAGTTTATCGACAAGTAGAAAAATTTAGCAATCACCAGATTTTTTTAGCCACAGATTCACAACAAATCAGGGAAGATTTCCAGAGAAGGTTTCCTAAAGTAGTGACAACTAATAAATGGTTTCCTACTTCAAATACAAGATTACATCAAAATTGGTCAGAATGTCCTAATCGTTTAGAAAATGGTCAAGAAGCATTAATCGATTTATATTTATTAGCAGAATGCGATCGTCTAATTTTTTCCTCTCTTTCTTCTTTTGGTTTAGTAGCTTCTCTGTTAAGTCAGCAACCAAAAACGAAATTATTTGATATTGAAAAACCCTCTCTACCATCCAGAATAATCCAAAATTTTAAGGGTTTATATGTTGATAGAATTTGACCAAGTTAGTTATAGTTATCCCTGTAGTCATTATCCTGCTTTATTGAACCTTAATTTAGGAATAAAACAGCATCAACGTTGTGTAATCATTGGACGTAATGGTTGTGGGAAAAGTACTCTTTTTTGTCTAGCTAATGGTTTATATCGTCCTAATCGGGGTATAATTCGTTTTTTGGGTAAACCTTTGAATTATCAACAAATAGCTTTACAAAAATTGCGTCAAAAGGTTGGGTTAGTTTTCCAAAATCCTGAACAACAATTAGTAGCGCCAACAGTAGCAGCTGATATATCCTATGGTTTATGTAATCTAGAATTACCAGAGACAGAAATTGCTAGTCGTGTCCAACAAACTTTAGCAGAATTTAGTTTAGAAGATTTAGCTTATACACCGATTCATTATTTAAGTTTAGGACAAAAAAAACGAGTATCCTTAGCTAATGTAATGATACTCGAACCTGAATTATTATTATTAGATGAACCCACAGCTTATCTAGATTCAGCCCAAATTCGTAATTTATTATTACTGTTAAGGAAAATTGAACAAAAAGGAACAACTATAGTAATAGCTACCCATGATCTTAACTTGGCTTATGTTTGGGCTGATTGGATTATAGTTATGGATCAAGGAAGCGTTATTTTAGAAGGAACACCCCAAGCAGTATTTAATAACCATCAGGTTTTAGAGAATATCGGTTTAGGAGTTCCTCTGGTGATAAATTTATTAGAAACTATTAAGCAATTTATTGACTCTAATGGGGGGATTTCCCAGCACGATTTAACACTTTTGACAGAAACCCTTTACCGAGAAGCCAAATCTGTCTAGAGGCGATCGCTCCTAAAAAGCCTATAATAATATTAGGTTCGGGTGTTTTAGTAATTTCGCGATCAATCCACTCTGTGTGTGCAGAAATACGAGTCTCATAGATAAATTCTCCAAAAGAAGAATCAAGAGCAAAATTAACATCAGGAGTTACCAGAGATCCGCTTTCATCTACAGCAAAGATGGTCTCACGAAAAGAAGTTACACCCGCAATTTGACCATTAATAAAAGAAGGACTCCCAGAGTCTCCTCTAGCTGCTGCTACTTCTAATTCACCTAAACCAAGATTATTAATATCAAAAAAGAAACCAAAGGCGTCATTTTCTGGTAGTCCATTATCAAAATCATAACCCAAAATTGTGGTAGTAGCTCCACCAAAAAGAGCACTTCTTAATGATCCATCAGCATCATAAAGATTTTGTCCAGTACGTTTAGTACCTACGGGGAGGACTTCTCCTTGATTTCCAGTACCTGATCTACCGTAACCTACTTTTGTCCCTATTTGACCAATTTCGTTTGATTGATTATAGAGATCATAGCGATTGATTTCTGGTGAAGCAATCTCTTCCAGGGTGAGAATAGCTAAATCATTACCGTTGACGAGATTACCGTCCCAACCTGGAGCGATCGCGATATTATCTATAGGGATATTATAACTAACTGTACCCGATACTAAATCAAAGCGTGCCTCTACATCTGTAACGCTAATTACCCCTAAGTTATTGGTAAGACAATGAGCTGCGGTTAGTAAATGTCTCCCGCTGTATAGTAAACTAGCACCACAGCGATCTTGAAATTGGTTATTAGTTGTAAAAAAGATATTCCCGACACCATCAAAACCTTGTCCAGGATTAACTAAATAAATTGGCTCAAAAGGGTCTCCAGCGGTAGTGTAGAGTCTCTCTACTCTAGAGATTAACCTTACCCAGGAATCATCCATCTCAGGTGGTAACTCAGATTCTATACTAATAATCGTGTCATCTGAGACATTGTTTAAAATTTCTTGAGACTTAGCTTGAGGTGTATAGAGCAAAACAGCGCTAAAACACAGTAAAAAAGGAGTAAAATTAGGTTTAGCCATTAGTATTTATACTTAGCAGGTAAATGAAGTTGGCTATTATCTTAACATCAAGATTGAATTGGTAAAAGATTTTGTAGATATTCCTCCCATTGTTGAGCTAAAGATAGCTCAGTAAAAGGTATTTTAATTATGTTAGCATTATCTTGAAACTTAAACTCAAGACTAGCACCACCTTTAGGTAGATTAGCAATTAAAGTAATTGCACTAACTTTAGTTAAAGGGAAGGTTTGTATATCTTTAGGGCTTGATCTTGTGGGTTTTCCCCAGGTTAACTCACCATTTTTAATTCCTAAAACCGCATAAATATCATATTTACTGCGCTCAAATTCCTCAGCCCAGAGTCGATAAGCTTCAACTTTTTGATATTCGTTCCAACCTGCCCAAGCTAGCCAACTAAATAATAAAAGTAGGGGTAACCAGAATAAACCACGTTCCATAATTATAGTTATGATAGAAATTATAAAGTACTTGTGATTAGTGTAACCTAGGCTTTAATTATGACATCTTATGCAACAGCTTCCGCCCGAGCCGAAATGAGCGAATTACGTCGCTTGAAAACACTATTACCCCCAGAATTGCAAAGTTGGGTAATGGTAGAAGCGAGTACCGATGTTAATCCTCCTTTAATTCGCTGCGAAGAAATCGGTAAGGACGAAGTAGAAATACAAGTAGATTTAAGCAAATGGGAAAATTTAGCCATAGACCAACGTAATTTACTATTTTGGCACGAAGTAGCCCGTATTCAAAATGATACCATCCCTAGAGAGGGTTGGGAAATGGCAGCCCTGGCTATTGGTTTAGGAGGTGCAGTTGGAGAACTTTGGGTACAGGATGGTTTATTATTATTACTGGCTCTATCTCTCTGTGGTATTTCAGGTTATCGACTTTGGCAAAAAAATAATGGGGAAAAACAAATCAGAGAGGTGATCGAAGCTGACGAAAAGGCGATCGCCTTAGCTACTCGTTTTGGTTATTCTCTGCGCAATGCTTATAAAAGTCTTGGTAGCGCTTTAAAAACTTTGATTGAACAAACCCCCAATCGTCGTCAACGCAAAATCTATGATGAGCGTTTACAAGCGCTGCGACGTAGTGCTAATAAAGCTAAAGCGCAAATGGAGTCTCAAGGAGAAACTATCCGCGAAATTAACTAAAAAATGGGCGCAAAGCGCCCTTTTAAATTATTGGTCGTAAATTTACTGATTAAGCATTGGTATTTTAAAGATTTGGTAAAGATGATTGATCTCAACAGTATTTTATGTTAGAAAGTTAGTGAGATTGACATTATTTTTATCAATGAATAATAAATTATCAAAAATATCGTCTTTAGTATTAATCAGCTCCTCTGTGCTGCTGTTTGATGCTTATTACAATCCTAATCAAGCAGAAGCTGCAGCACTTAGGCCTGGCTTTACTGGTAATACTTTACCTAGAAATGATGACTTATCTACAGGTTTAGTAAATATTGGTTTTACTGCTAATTTCTTTGGAGTTAGTCGTACCCAAGTTTACGTTAATAATAATGGTAACGTTACTTTTGACCAAGCCTTAAGTACATATACTCCTTTTGATTTAAATTCCACCAGCAGACAAATTATTGCTCCTTTTTTCGCTGACGTAGATACCCGTAACCCTGCTTCTTCTGAGGTTACCTATGGTCAAGGTAGTGTGGATGGACGCAATGCTTTTGGTGTTAACTGGAATGGAGCTGGGGTTGGTTTCTTTAATAACAGAGCTAATCCCCTCAACAAATTTCAGCTGGTGATGATCGATAGATCTGATGTTGGTGCTGGAGATTTTGACTTTGAGTTTAACTACGACCAAATTCTCTGGGAATCAGGAGAAGCTAGCGGTAGTAATGAAAGAGGTCTAGGTGGTAGTTCCGCTAGAGTTGGTTATGCTAATGGTACTGGTGCTCCTGGCACTTTCTTTGAGTTACCAGGCTCTGCGGTTAACGGTGCTTTCCTCGATAACGGTCCTGCGGATACTCGTTTGATTGGGAATAGTCGTAATAGCGATTTAGATGGTCGTTACGTCTTTGAAGTACGTAATGGGCAAGTTCAGCCACCTGCTCCCGAACCCGAGCCTGAGCCACCTGCTCCCGGCACAGGTCAGAACACCAGTCCGATAGGCAACTCGAATG